>JBDRGJ010000386.1:0-12305 GCA_043817835.1 bacterium | reverse complement strand
CAGCGCCCGCAAAAAGAATACAGAACAGGATGGGAAACACCCTTGATGATATTGCCGATTTGTTTCTTTTATTAATTACAGTCTTCACCTGAAAATATTCTTCTTCTTTAAAAATTGATTTATGGCCTGGGAAAAGGCAGGTATGCCTTTGTTCTGCATCTCAGCCTCTTTCTGCAGCAGTCTTTGAGAGCCCTGGCCGTCAAACTCCGTTAAAAAGCTTATATTGTTCTGCGCCACGCCCAGGACAAGAACACGGTCAAGTATTTTTACCAGATTTATTGTTTTGCCGGGAGCCACAAACGCGCTTTCCAGCACCTGTACGAGACGGTTTGTCCGGTGATTATTTCTTGCTTTTGCATTAATGCCCCGTTTTAAATATCTGGCAATAAAAACAATGAGGATTGTTATAAGGAGCAGGTAACAGATTATTTTTCCTGTTATTACAACAAGGTTGAGCTGGTCTTTTGATTTATCGAATTTAACCCTGGCGGAAGCATCCGTAGTTTTTTGTGTACCCTGTTCAAGCGATGGCGCGGCAAGTTCCCTGTTAAATTTTTCCACATTAAGATACTGATCCAATTCCTGGGCATTGATACTGGAAAAAAAGAGAGTAACAAAGATTAAAGCAAGGAAGATACAATTCAGCCGAAATCTTAGAATACGGATATAATAAGATAATACCGGCTTTAAAGCAGGCAATACATCATTCATAACTAATTACCCTTTTTACAAATTTTTTAACGCAAAAGTCCCCGCAGTGTTTCTGCAAATATTATACCGTTGGATTATATTATGACTAATTGTGAGGTTAAGACATTGAATTAAATTAAGATAAACAGCTTAAAGTTTAACTTTGGATTTTATTTTTTATGGGAAATAATTGCCTTGTTCAGCTATTGTTTCCTGATATTTCGAGAATTATCTTCCTTGCAGCTATCGCTTCCGGGAGGGGTAAATCATCTTTAAAACCGTATATGTTCTGTTCCTTATGTTTTTCTAAAAATTAAATGGGTTTAATAGTTATTACTGTAATTTCATTCTATACGTGTGGTTCTAAAATAGTAATTTCCATGAATTTATCACAAATACAATTGGAAAATGATAATAAACAAAGCGTCTAAAGGCTGTAGCACGGCACAGCTTGATTATTTGTCCTGAGACCAATTTTTTTATGGTGACAACCTGGAAGGAAAATATTATCTAATAATTTTGAGACCGGATTTATGACCACTGTTAATCATAAACTTCACGAGGCCATACAGGCGCTGCCTTTTTGTCGCTTAAAGGTGACTCTGCATTTCCGGGAACCGGGCCTGCTTCCTTTATACAAGGGCTCCATGCTTCGCGGGAATTTCGGACGCGCTTTCAAACAGGCGGTATGTGTGGACCGGGCCCGTCAATGTTCCGAGTGTGTGTCCGTTGCGGCCTGCGCTTATCTATACGTATTTGAAACACCCGTGCCCAAGCACGCCGCCCGAATGAAAAAATATCCAACTGCGCCGCATCCTTTCATCATTACGCCGCTGGACGGCGGACACCGGCATTTTGAACAGGGCGGCGAGCTTGAATTTGAGCTGACCCTTTTTGGCGAGCGGGCACTATCCTGTCTGCCGTACATGATCAGAGCATTTGAGATGGCCGGTGACAACGGATATGGCTCGGCCAGGATCCCGGCCATTGTAAAAAACGTCTGCGTTGTAAGCCGGACGGGGCGCGGGCAGACCGTTTACGCCCAAGACCGGGGCATGATCAGGAATCCCGAGCAGTCGTTTTTTATTGCACCCCAGGTTGCGCCGGAAAACGGAAATAGTATTTCCCTGAATTTTATAACACCGGGGCGGCTTCAAAAAGAAGGAAAGATACTATCCTCCTTTGATTTCAGGACATTCGTGTCCGCTTTATTAAGGCGGTTTACCAATATGGCCTATTTCCATGCCGGTATTGAAGTGGACATGGATTTTAAGGAGTTTCTCCAAAACGCGGAAGGGGTAAAAACGGATTGCAGCGGGCTCCGGCGGTTCAAGTGGGGGCGCTATTCAAACCGGCAAAAGCAGTCCATGGACATGGACGGGATGACTGGCGGGATCGTTTTAGGGAAAGTGCCGCCGGAGTTCATGACGCTAATCGGTTTCGGAGAGATCATGCACGTGGGTAAAAACGCCACGTTCGGGTGCGGGGGGTACGCCCTTTACGGCATTAAAGCCCTGCCGTGAATCTTAAAATATTAAAGGGGAATATGGACATTGAGGAAATGGTGGAATTTAACTACTGTTTGCGATATTCATTGAACATGAGAATGGCTTTTGCTACTCGGGAGGAATAATATGAGAAAATTGAGTTTGGCGAATGACGACACCCTGGTATATCGTATCCGTTTTGCATCGCCTGTGCACCTGGGGTCCGGAGTCGAGAATACACCGTCTGATTTTTTCAGAGTGGCTTCATTGCGGGGCGCATTGCGTTTTTGGTACCGCGCCATGGTTGGCGCGCAGGATCTGAAATCACTTAAAAGGGGTGAAGCGAATATTTTCGGGGACACCGAACAAGGATCCAAGGTCATTCTCCGCGCGGAAGGAAGTTTGAAGGGCGGCATAAAGTTTGCTGTTTCAAGGCCCAAGGGCAAATCCGCCGCACCTGACGGAAATGGCTATATGGGCTATTCTTTTCATAAAACAAACAAGACGCCGGAACGATATCCATTGGAAATAAAAAAAGACATTTATTTACGGGTTTATTTCAGAAATTGTTCTGAAGATGAACGTATAAAGGCGGAGGCTGCGATATGGCTGGCCCTGCACTTCGGCGGCGTCGGCATGCGGTCCCGGCGGGGATATGGTAGCATTCAGGGTGAAATAGTCCTTGGCACGCCTTTATTTCAAGGATTATTTAATCATGCCGACAGGAATGAATTGGAGAAAAATATGATTAATAGCATTGGTGAAATAATGAGTTTCTCCTGTTTTACTGGAAATGGGATGCCCTCTTTTCCGGTTATTGCGCCGGATTATTTTCTTTTTGCAATATTTAAAAATGAATCAAAAGACTGCAGAGATGCGTTGAATCTGGCGGGAAGCAATTATTTTAATTGGCGTATAGGGGATAATTATAAAGCACCAAACCGCAGAGGCAGCGGGATTGATCAGAAACGTGAGCATAAAAACCGCCGGGAGTTAGGATTGCCAATAACAGGGGGGCCAAGTGGAAGGCTTGCTTCACCGCTTATTTTTCATCTTCACCGTCTTGGTAATGGCAAAACGGCGGTGGTGGCAGGCGCGTTCAAGTACGCCAAATCAGGAAAAGGACTTGCCCAGGAATTTTTGAAGTATTATTTACAGGAAAAAGAAATTGCCGATTACTATCCTTTGGAAGGGGATGAATGACATGAGCACAAACCAAACTTTCTGGAACCTCAAGCTCTCCGCCTTTCTGCACGATCCGCCGGACAAGGCCCTGGATATACGGAACCATTTGAGCCGCGCAAAAAAGTATTACAAAATCGTCATGGGGGATCAGGATTTCGAAACCGGATACGACACTGCCGACCATATGGCATCCGCCGTGGAACGAGTGGCCTTTGAAATCAGGGACGATGACAAGATATACGGAAGAGAGGTGGTTGCCAACCATCCTGTTTCCGGGACAAGGCTTATGGAAGGCACATCGTTGACGCTCGATCAGACAGGACGGGATATTGCCGGAATTCTTTCCGCTTACAAGGACATAAGCGATCCTTTTATCCGCTTTTGCCGGATATGGAATGAATATCCCGCTTTACTTGCAGAAAATAATCCTGATTATTCCTTCCTGCCGGCCGAGACGCGGCTTCCGGACCATTCAATATGGGCGCACCTCGACGCCGCGGCTGCTTTTGCCGGGCTTTCCATGGAGGGGGGTGAAAACCGGCCTGCCTTCCTCTCATTCTCACTTGGCCCTGTGCAGGGCTTTATTGCAGCTTCCCGCCGGGTTCAGGATCTCTGGGCATCCAGTTATCTTTTATCCTGGCTTGCCTTCCGTGCCATGGAGCCGGTACTTCTTAAACGGGGCCCGGACGCCATCCTTTTTCCGCTTTTGCGCGGTCAACCGCTTTTTAACGCATGGCTTAACCGGAGACAAGGCCAAAAAGCAGCACCGGAAAATCTACATTTGCCCAGCATTCCAAACAAATTTACGGCCATTGTGCCGGTCTCACAGGCGCAATTGCTTGCCAAGGCCTGCAAAGAAGCTGTTTATAATTCTCTTGCGGAGTTAAATAGCGCTTTAAAGAGTGAGGTTCCGGACCTGCTGCAAAAAGAGTTGAATGGAATTGAGGAGCAGATTCGGCTTTTCCCGGAAATCTCCGTTTCGGTAATGGAGTGGCCTGCGCAGGAGGGCGGAGGTGAGACAGGGCTAAAACCTTTCATGATTGAATTTGATAAGCTCTTTCCAGGCATAATGGAACGTGATTACGGTCATTTTTTAAATTATGCCCGCGCCAAGGAGCAGAAATACGGGCTCAATTCAGTTTCACAGCTTTTCGGGCTGATCCGGCATCAATCGCGTTTTATGGCGGACGCTGAAAAACACGCAAGACGCTTTGAACCATGGCCAGGCGATATGCGTGAAAAGTGTACCCTGTGCGGTGAGCGCGAAGCAATGGGGCCGGGAAATGAAAATTACCGGGATTTTAGGAAATTCTGGGAAAGAGTTGGGGCGGGCAGCCGGATTAAGAAAAAAGAAGCGCTTTGCGGCGTCTGTCTTCTCAAACGCTATGCAAACAAGCTGCTGGCTGACAAGGAGGGTTTCAATCCTGGAAAAGTGGTATATCCTTCAACAGCCATGGTTGCGGTTTCTGATTGGAAACATAAAGTTCTGGATATGCTTAAAAATACTGGCCCGGACCGGGAGAAAACAATGGTCGCTGTGGATGCGCTGATTAACGGTATTATCGCCTTGGCGGGAAAGGACGCCTTCGAACCGGTTCCCGCGGATTCACTTCCGGACGGCCGCGCGGGCCGCGAAGGCAGGTTCTTCAATCTGAATTCAGACCTGCTCTACGCAAACCATCTCTCCGAAAAATGGCTGGCGGAGGAAGGTTACACCAAAAATGCCGGTCAAGCCCGAAAGGCGTTAAATGAATTATCCGATATCTGCGACAGGCCGCCTTCCTATTATGCCGTATTGGCCATGGATGGGGATGATATTGGCAAATGGGTTTCCGGCATCCATGAAAACCGGCCGACCTATGAAAGGGCAATCCCGGAAGCGGTCCGGGAGGATCTAAATAAAGCCCTGTCTGGTGCGGCAGCAAAGCTTTTCAAGGGAAAACGGGTGCCGGGGCCTGCTTATCAGGCGGCGCTCTCCAGATGCCTGTTTGATTTCGGTTTACGGAGCGCTCCCGAGATTGTTGACAAACACCATGGCATCCTGGTCTATTCCGGCGGCGATGATGTGCTCGCTCTTCTTCCGGTCACCACTGCCATTGATTGCGCGATGGCATTGGCGCAGTCTTTCAAAACGCACATGGGCGGCGCCGCTACGGCAAGCGCGGGACTGGCGGTGGGCCATGTTCATGGCATCACGCTGGGGGAGCTTCTGGATGAAGCGCGGCATGCGGAATTTTTGGCAAAAAAAGGATATGGCAAAAACTCACTTTGCCTGCGCATTCGAAAGCGATCCGGAGAATGCGTGGAAGCCGGTGGTAAGTGGGAAAGCTCAATCTGGCAAGCCGGCGCGGCATTCCGGGAACTACGCGACAATGGATGCATTTCTTCTAAATATCCCTATGAGGCGCAGGCGGTTTTCGGAAAGCTGCTCGGTGTTAAGGGAACGGCTGCCGAACTGCCCGTCGCCGATAACGGCAACATGATACCCAAGGGCATGGTGCTTTCGGAATTAAAAAGGCTTTGGAAACGGCACTGGATGGCCGGCAACGGAGACAAGGAAGCGGAAAAGGCATTTGACGAAACCTTGGGCAAGGATAAATCAGGGCTTTTTAATGACGGAACCGTTATCCAAGACACCGCGCTTCTTATCCGGACGCTTCTGGCCCAACTGTTTTTGTCACGTAAAGGAGGTGAACGCGCATGAACTTTTTTGAAATTATCCCCAACGACGTATTGATGTTCCGCAAGCCCAAACCCTTCCATTCGGGAGGCGGCGCGGTAAGCGAATGGCCTCTTCCCACGGCATTGCTCGGAGCGTTGCGGACTGCTGTCGGCGATAAAAAGGGAATGTGGGATAAGCCTCATAAACTGCCCTTTGAAGTAGCGGGACCTTGGGCATGTTTACACGACAATGGTGCGCTTAATCCGCTTTACCCTGCGCCGCTTTTATTACAGACGGGCAAACAGAATAATGAAAAGCACAGCATGAGACTACAGCCGGTTCAGGATAAAAAACATGACGGCCTTGCCACGCTCTGGCCGGAGAAAATATTTGAAGGCAAGCCGGAGGCACCGGGTTTTTTAAATGTTAAAGGGATGGAAACTTTTTTAAGTAATAGCACGCCTGTTATTTCCGATTTTATCGATAAGGGCGATATATGGGCGCTGGAACGCCGTGTGGGTATTGGTATGGACAATGTGGCACGGACAGCGGAAGACGGGAAGCTTTATTCAGCTTCTTTCATGCGATTGCAGGAAAAAGCCGCCCTTGTGGCCGGTTGCTCTCTAAACCCCGCCGAAACGCCGGCCCATTTCAAGTTCGGAGGCGAAGGCCGGACCGTTTCCATAAAACCGCTTAAAGGAGAAGATATCTTGCCGAAAGCGGCGAAGATTGACGAAAACAGGATTTTGTTCTATTTGGCGTCACCTGCTTTTTTCGGAAACGGCTGGATTCCGGGATGGCTTGCTCCGCAAACGCTCACGGGAACAATCAACGGTGTTAATGTTAAACTCATTGCCGCTGCCGTGGGCAAACCGCAGGTGGTGGGAGGTTTTGACTTGAACCGAGGAGGCCCCAAGCCGATAAGGCGGGCGGTTCCCGCCGGATCGTGTTATCTCTTTGAAACAGCAGGAAGCGCCGTGACGCTCGCCGCTTTGCATGGAACATGCATTTCGGAAAATGACGAAAATAGCAGGCATGCAACCTCGGGTATGGGAATGGTTTTTATCGGAAAATGGAAATAATTGAAAAATAATAAAATAAACAAAGGAGACCGGAACAATGGCAACACAAAAAAATCTTCTCTTTCTCTATGCCCAGTCGCCGCTGCATTCGGGAGCGGGCAGTTCTTCGGGCGTTGTCGATTTGCCTATTTCACGCGAAAGACACACAAACTATCCTAATATTCCGGGTTCGGCGCTTAAGGGAGTTTTCCGGCACAAAGCTTGGGCGCTGACGCAGAATGACAAGAACGAGAATCTGACAAAGGCCTTTGGCCCGGATTCGGATGAGGAAAAAGCCGCGGCAGGCAGCCTCACATTCACGGATGCAAAGATATTGGCTTTTCCGGTCCGGTCCGTGAAGAAAGTCTTTGTCTGGGTGACATGCCCGGAAGTCCTGGGCCGTTTGATCCGGGATCTGGATATGCTCAAGCAATCTCCGTTTAAAGTACCGCAGGGGATAAGTCCGTTAACCTGCAGAATTACCACCAAAAGCGGAACCACGCTTCTGGCGGATCAGCCGAACATGAAACTGGTTCTGGATGAATATTTGCTGTCTGCCCAGCCCGCACAGGAGGCCGCAAGCGCTGCAGAGTGGCTTGCCGCGAATGCCCTGCCAAAAGGCGATGCATTCGATTACTTCCGCCACAAGCTCGCAACGGATTTTGTTGTTATTTCCGATGAAGATTTCCGGGACTTCGTGACACACAGTACGCAGATACAGGCACGCATTAAGATAAATTATGAAACCAGGACTGTTGATAAAGGCGCTCTTTTTTACGAGGAAGCGCTGCCCCCAGAAACGATCCTGTATTCCATGGTTTTTGCAGAAGACGAGGCCGCCATGCAATACCTGAAGGACGAGGTAAAAGTGGAGATGTTTCAGGCCGGCGGCGATTCCACCACGGGCCGCGGCATCATACGCGGCCGCATTCTGGAAGGAGGGAAGTAATTATGGCGCAGACGCAGGAACAGATGCGGGCCGTTAAGGCATGGGAATGCATAGAAGAAGTAAAGGGAAAAGGTCGGAGTGCAGATAAAATTGAAAAGGAATACCGTTCTCTTGCCGTGGGATGCACAGCGGCCTTTGCCATGAACGGGCTTGCCCAGACCACGGCTTTCTGGATCAGTAAAAAGGACGGGGCGCATGGAATGATAACAAGGCATTTCGGATGCTGGCTCAAGGAAAGCCTGGGATGGACTACGGAAAATATTCTTACGGATCAAACGGCGCTTAAAGATACTGATTCGCTTAAACTTGCCACATCAGAAGCGCTGGCCTTCGGTAATTGGATCAAGCGGTTCGCGGCCGCGGAACTCAAAAAAGGATGATCCCGTATGAATGCAAACGATTTTCAATTGACGGCTGAATTGAAGGAAATTGTGTTTCGTCTTAATTCGGTGGAAAACAGGTATCTTTATTTTAACAGATATTCGCCGTTTAATGCCAATAATAAGGAGACGGTTAAAAGTGAAGTATTCAGAAGGGTCGCCGTTTCATGCCGGGAAGAAGACCGTCTTTTGGCAGCCATTAATAAAAGGCTTGTTGCCGGCGGCAAGGAATTGCAGGAAACAAATGAATATGTAGTGACTTTAACGCTGGAAACCGCCGCGCCTCTTATTCATGGACTGGGAGGCAAAGGCGTTTACGAGGTAGGTTTTACGTTCCATCCTATTTACGGCACGCCTTATATTCCCGGTAGTTCACTTAAAGGCATTGCCGCCGCTTTTGCGCAAGCCTATCACTGCAGCCGCAGGAAAACGGAAGGCTCTTTCCATCTTGTCGATAATTCAGGCGAGTATGCCGCTTCGCCGCTGGAAAAGCTTGGAGAGAAGCTTGATCAGATATTCGGCATACAAGATTCAGGGGGCGTGGTGGATTTCCATGATGCTTTTCCGGAGGCCGGCGTGCAGCTGAATACGGATATAATGACCCCTCATTATCCGGGTTATTATCAGCAGAATGAACCTCCGGCCGACGACCAGCATCCCAAGCCTATTCCTTTTCTCGCGGTGCCGCAGGAAACTTCGTTCACTTTCCGTGTATCAGGCCAGAAGCGGCATGCCGCCCAGGTTGATCAGGCGGCTGAATATCTGCATGGCGGCCTTCAGGAGCTCGGCGCCGGCGCCAAGTCCGCCGCGGGGTACGGGTATTTCCGCGAGGCGTGATTTGACCGTTGAATAGGCTGACATAAAAGTGTACATTAATACATATATTCAAAGGAGGATTGATTTATGTCCGCCGTGACCTTTACGAAGTTGCGCAATAATGCAAAAAAGTATTTTGACATGGTCGAGAAAGGGGAAACCTTGGAAATATACCGGAACGGCAAGCCGTCCGCCATACTTGCTCCTGCCAGGACCGATCCCTGCCGGCGCTGGAAGCATTCCGCGGTGCGCCGCATACGGGGTGCGGCCTTGGCCAGGGCGGTCATTCAGAACAGAAGGGAGGGGCGGGCTTGAAGCTGTTTCTGGACACGTCGGCGCTGATAAAGCGGTATGTCGAGGAGCGGGGCACGGAAACTGTCAACAGCCTTTGCGCGCAGGCGGATGAGATAATACTCTGCGCTATCGCCCTGCCGGAAATGATTTCGGCCCTGATGAGGAGGCTGCTTGAAGGGAGGATTTCAAAGCGACAGTACCGCGATATAAAAAAAGCGATGCTTGCGGACTGGGCCTGCGCCATGCAGGTTGATATAAGCCATGGCCTTATCGCCAAAACAGTGGAAGTCCTTGAGCAGGGAAGAACCAGAACGCTGGATGCCCTGCACGTGGCGGCGGCGGCGGAGTCCGGCGCGGACCTTTTCGCCACCGCGGATAAAAAGCATGCCCAAGGGGCTTCGCTTCAGGCCCTTAAAGTGGAATACATTTCTTGATCCGCGGCGCAAGCCATCGGCGCCGGCCCCGGGACCGCATAAGGGGCACGGGTATGCCGATTGTTTTAAGGATGTTTCCGAGCTATATTCAATATAGGTGAGAATTCAAAACGAATAAAAAGGGGGAAAACCATGGCATCTTTAACGCAAAATGTCATCAAGGAGGGAATCCGGCTAAAACCGGCGGAGCGGCTGATTCTAATTGAAGCGCTTATAAATAGCCTTGACAATCCGTATCCTGGGGTGGAAAAAGCATGGGCCCAAGAGGCCGAGAAACGCCTGCGCGCCTATAATGAAGGCCGGCTGGAAACCATACGCGGTTATGAAAAAATTATCTTTGAACAAGGCACAGGAGGTAAACCGCATGGATCAAGACCTCAAGACATTAATCCAAAGAGCCGCCCAGGCGCTTAAAGCCGCGGGCGCCCGCGAGGTTTACGTGTTCGGTTCTGCGGCCGCGGGGGGCCGCCGACGGCCGGATTCCGATATTGATTTGGCCGTCAGCGGCCTGGCACCCGAACTCTTCTTTGAAGCCATGGCCAGGGCGCATGATGCTCTGGACCAGCCCCTCGACCTGGTGGACCTGGACGAGGATAACCCGTTTACCCGGTACCTCAAGGAGAAAGGAAGAATGCTCCGTGTCGCCTGAATTAAAGGAACAGATAACACTTGAACTCGGCCAGCTCCGCCGTCATCTGGATTTTTTCGCGGAGCTTCGGGCCAAAGTCAAAGCCACGGATCCCGACGTACCGGAAACGGCGGCTATCCTGCAGCGCCATATGGAATTCAGGCATCTTTTCAGGCATTCCTACTCTTTTGATTTGCGCTGGAATAAAATGAAAACGCTTGTTCTTGAAAGCGGGAATACGTTCCGGCGGTTTGAAAAAGAGGTTGAAACCTTTCTTTCCCTTTTAAAGGATTAACCAAACCGATGAAAAAAGCCTTGATTGTCACCGTGGGAACCGGGAAGGACGTTGAGAACGGAATAGCATTTTCCATCAAACAAAATAATCCCAGTCACTTGCTTTTCATTAAGTCTGATAAGAGCGAAAAAACCCTGGCGGAAGTATTGCGCCTGCTCGGTAAAAGCATGGATGACCCTAATATTCAAATTGAAACGCAGAATGAAGTGGATGATGTGGAAATCCTGATTTCAGCCTATTCAGCGTATGTGGTTGATTTGGTAAAAAAAGGTTATGCGGCAGACGAAATATCCGTTGATTTCACGTCGGGAACAAAAGCCATGTCTGCCGCCATTGTATATGCGGCACTCAACAGGAATATCGGATCTCTCTGCTATGTGCATGGAAAAAGAGGAGGCGAGGGCGGCAGAGTCCTTCCGGGAACGGAAAGATTGAAGACTATACGGCCGGTGGCGATTTTTATGGATCAAAAAATAGCCCTTTTTAAAGCGCTTTTTAACATGTATCAATTTGAAGCGGCACTGATTCTATTTAAAGACAAAATAATACATGACGATTTCAAAGAGACGGTATCGTTTCTTACTGTCTGGTCCGAAGCCTATTCTGCCTGGGACAAATTTGATTTTACGGCCGCTTCGGAAAAACTAAACAGCATCGGGAAAAAGGTTCCGTTACCGGACGAATTTAAGTATTTAAAAGCGATCAAGGAAAAGCACAAGCAGGTTTTGAATAAATTAAAGAACTCCAAATGGGATTATTGCATTGCGGCGGACCTGTTAAGCAACGCGTACAGGCGGCATGAGGAAGGCAAATACGATGATGCGGTGGCAAGACTATACAGGACACTGGAACTTATCGGTCAGATTGAATTTTTTAACACATTCAAGGATAAACTGGACCAGGAAAGGCCGACTTCGAATATACCATGGGGTTTGGTACCTGAAATATTAAGGCCTGTATTATTGTCGAATAGAAGCCAAGATGGTACGGTAAATCTCGGTTTGCGCAACGTTTTTAGGTTCCTTGATGCAACGGGGAACGAAAAAGTTAAAGCCTATTTAGAAAAAGAAGGCGAGTTTATTAAAGTCACAGGCACAAGAAATGATTCGATTCTTGCGCATGGCCTGCGTCCCGTCAATAAAATAGCGTTTGAAAATTATTTTGAGTTGATCCGGGGTGCATTTGATCTAAAACAAAAAACGGATTTTCCTGAAATAAAATAGAACCGGCGCCCCGTTTTCCTTCTGCGGACGCCAGAGTACGCGGCTACCGCCGGGTTCAAGCTCTTTGAAAACATTAAAGGGATGTTTTTAATGGCAAATCTATATATCACCGAACAGGGCGCCGTGGTCCGCAAGGACGGCGGCGTTCTCAAGGTTGAAAAGGACCGGGAGCGGCTGGTGGAAAAACCCATCAAGGAAATC
>JBDRGJ010000385.1:0-2011 GCA_043817835.1 bacterium | reverse complement strand
AAAAATGCCGGGGGGAGGGCTCCTGCGCGTTATAATCGGAAAAGGAGCCGACCTGCCGCATTCGTTCGCCGAGAATTCCGATAATTTTATTCTCTCACTCGCGCTTTCACTGAACAAATCGGAAGGGAATGTGGTTTTTATTTCCAAAGACATCAACATGCGCATAAAAGCGCAGGTGCTGGGCCTGGAAGTGCAGGATTACGAGAAGAGCAAAATAAATTTTTCCGAGCTTTATAACGGCTGGCGTGAGATGGATGTAACCGGTGAGGAAATAAACAGGTTTTATTCCGACGGCTCGCTGGAAATACAGTTCCCTGAGCAGGCCCCTGCGATGGAAAATGGGTTCCTGATTTTAAAGAACAAAGCGGACTGTAAACAGACCGCTCTTGCAAGGTACCGCAGGGGAAAGGCACAGAAGCTTATGAATCAGAAGGCGATACTGTGGGGCGTAAAGTCGCTGAACGTCCAGCAGACATTCGCCCTTGAATGCCTGGCGGACGACAAGCTGAAGCTCGTCACGTTCCTGGGTATTGCCGGAACGGGAAAGACGCTGCTTGCCCTTGCAGGGGGCATGGCGAAGGTTATTGACGAGAATGTCTATAAAAAACTTCTTGTATCGCGGCCCGTCATACCGCTCGGAAAGGACATCGGGTACCTGCCCGGGACCAAAGAGGAGAAACTGGCGCCGTGGATGAGGGCGATATACGATAACCTTGAATTCATGATTTCCGCATCAGGGAAGAAGGATTTCGGGGGCGAGGACATGGACTCGCAGATAGACTGGTTCTTTTCCTCGGGACGGCTTGAAATAGAGGCGCTGACCTATATCAGGGGCAGGAGTATTCCGAAGCAGTTTATAATTGTTGACGAGGCGCAGAACCTTACGCCGCATGAAGTCAAGACTATTATTTCACGCGCAGGGGAAGACACGAAAATAATAATGACTGGAGACCCGTACCAGATAGATAACCCTTACCTGGACGCTTCTTCAAACGGGCTGACGTACGTCATAGAGAGATTCAAAGGACAGGATGTTTTCGCAAGCATAACGTTCGTAAAAACCGAGCGGAGCCGTCTCGCTGAGCTTGCGGCGGAAATTCTGTAGTACTTAATGACCAGAACAGAGCTGTTTAATGAAATGATGGTTGACCTGCACCTGCACACTTATTTTTCTGACGGCAGTTACAGTCCCGAAGAGCTTATCCGGAGAGCCTGTGCAAAAGGATTGAGTTCCATCGCGGTAACCGACCATGACACAACGGACGGAGTTGAAAGAGCCGTAATAGCAGGGGCAAGGTACGGGATAGAAGTCGTTCCCGGGGTTGAGCTGTCAGCAGAGGGATTAATGACGAAAGACGATGAGATACACATACTCGGTTATTACATAAACTGGAGAACGGATTATTTTCAGAAAAAACTGTCACTTTTTCGGCGGGCGCGGCTCAGGAGAGCTCACCAGATATGCGACAGGCTTTGCGGAATAGGGATACCAATAGACAGGAATTTTATATTTGAGATAGAGGGTAAGGGAAGCGTCGGAAGAATGCACATAGCAAAAGCCCTTGTCGGCGGCGGGTATGTTCCCGGAATACAGGAGGCGTTTGACAAGTATCTCGTCCCCGGCCGGCCGGCTTTCGTGAGGCGCATGCGCCTTCTGCCCGGGGAAGCGATAGACCTGATTACGAAAATAGGCGGGATTCCGGTGCTTGCGCACCCGAAGTACGGGGCGTCAGTTAAAAAAATAGTCAAGCACCTTGTTAGAAAGGGATTGAAAGGCATTGAAGCCGGCTATGTCAAACACACGCCGGCGGAAACCGAAAAGTACATGGAGTGGGCGAAGGAATTCAATCTTATTGTAACGGGAGGTTCGGACTGTCACGGGGAACTGCCCGGCCGTCCCGAATCCATAGGCAAGGTACGTGTTCCATACGACAGCGTCTTCCGGATGAAGGAATTCAAATATATGGTGATGAAGAACACGGTGAGGCTTTTTGAAGAATAGGGTAGAATT
>JBDRGJ010000384.1:0-3055 GCA_043817835.1 bacterium | reverse complement strand
CTGCCCCTGGACATGGAGCCCCTGCAGGCATGGAACCTGATACCGACTGAAGCAGCCGCCTCTATTTCCGTATCAATAAGGTTTGCGCTTTTGCCCCCGGGAAAAAGGTAGAAGTGGTCTGAGCTTGTTGTGCATCCGGTCAGAAGAAGCTCTCCCAGCCCCACCTGGGCGCTGATATATACGCCTTCCGGAGTGATATTTTTCCACACATCATAAAGGTAAATCAGCCAGTCAAAGAGTTTTTTGTCCTGCACGGCAGGAAGATTGCGGGTGAGTGTCTGGTAAAGGTGGTGGTGGGTATTGATAAAGCCGGGCACTGCCACACAGCCTTTTGCATCCAGAACGGAATCAGCTTTAACCTTAAGCCCTTTTCCCACCTTCTTTATAACGTTGCCTTCTATATATATGTCTCCGCCGGCCAGTTCCGTGCGGGCATCGTCCATGACTGCGATTCTTAAAGCGTTTTTAATAAGAACTGTCTTGGTTTTCATGTTCATCCCCATAACAACGGGGAAGCGCTTGGACGCTTCCCCGTAGCAGTCTTAAAAAGACAGTAGATACTCCACGATTGCATGGATTATACGGTGATGAAATTCTACCCAAATTTGCGACCGCACTCAACACGCATTGTCGCAATTGTCGCAATTTCTTGAAATGTCATGTTTCTTTCGGAAGTCATCTTTCCTTCTTTACGAGTATTACGAGTATAATGTTAAATTATACCGATATCTGCAATTTCCGCATGAAAGGACTCCCATGACAAAATCAAAAAAACCTCTTTTTCTCACCGACGCCCAGCTTAAGAATGAAATCGCAAAATGCGAATACTGCGAGGAAAAACCCTGCAAGGAGGCATGCCCGGCCGATTGCTCTCCCGCAGATTTCATAATGGCTGCCAAAGGCGGCGGAAAGTCCGATTACAAAAGAGCCGCACTGCTTATAATGGGGTCCAACCCTCTGGGCGGAGTCTGCGGAGCAGTGTGTCCGGACAGGCACTGCATGAAAGCATGCGTGCACAGCGCCTTTGACGCGCCGCTGAATATCCCCGCCATACAGGCGACCATAATACAGAAAGCCAAGGAATTGGGAGTCATGCCTGAGTTTGATACTGCAAAACCCAATGGCAAAAAAGCCGCTGTCATAGGTGGAGGCCCGGCCGGCTACGCAGCAGCCGCGACTCTGGCGCGGATGGGATACAGAATCGACATCCATGAAACAGACAAAAAATCCGGCGGCATGGCGAACCTTATCCCGGATTTTCGGCTTAATAAGCGCGTGCTGAAGACTGACACGGAATTCGTCAAAAGCCTGGGAGACATCACCGTCAGACAGAACACGAATGTAGCGGACCCCTCCGTCCTGCTTTCAAAAGGATACAACGCAGTCATAGTCTCCACCGGTCTGGACAATCCGATAAAACCAGGAATCCCCGGAGAAGATGCGGCCGTTTCCTGGCAGGAATACCTGAAAAATCCGGCGGCCCATAAAATGCGCGGCAAAAAAATAGCAGTTATAGGCGGCGGAGCAGTGGCAGCCGACTGTGCCGAGACGGCCGCGGCATCGGGCGCGGTTCATGTCGAACTGTTTGCGCTTGAAAAACTGGGGGAGATGCCTCTTACCGCTAAGGAGCTTGACGGCCTGCTCAAATCAGGAGCCCATATCACCGGAAGAACGCGCGTTTCCGCCATCATAAAAACCGGCGGCAGGCCGGCCGGGCTTAAGACTCTGAAAGTAATGCTTCCCAAAGGCAAAAAATTCCATCCGCGGGCGATGAAAGACCTGCGCGGCACTGAACAGCTCCGCAAAGACGTGGATTTTGTCATAATCGCAATCGGCAGCCGCCCCGGCATGAAAATAAGCAAAGGAAAGGGCATGTTTTACGCAGGAGACATTGAAAACGGCCCCACAACAGTTGTGGAAGCAGTGGCAGCAGGCAAGAACGCGGCCCTGGAAGCGGACGCTTTCCTGAGCAACAGCAAAAAACCGGCCACTGAAAAGAAAATTAAAAGCCGCCATATCCTCACCGGAAGGCAGATGCTGCCCGTTCCGCTTGACTCGGACTTCTTCGGAAGAAAAATAAATTCTCCCTTTCTTCTTTCGGCAGCCCCGCCTTCGGACGGGTACGAGCAGATGAAGAAGGCCTATGAAGCGGGATGGGCGGGCGGAGTGATGAAGACGGCTTTTGACAACATGCCCATCCACATCCCCGCCGAATACATGTTCGCCTTCACGCAGTCCACCTATGCCAACTGCGACAACGTCTCGGGCCATCATCTGGACAGAGTCTGCAGAGAAACGGAACGTCTTATAAAGGAATACCCGGACCGGCTTACCGCCGCTTCCACCGGCGGACCGGTAACAGGCAATGATGAATCCGATAAAAAAAGCTGGCAGTCCAATACGAAGAAACTTGAGAACGCCGGAGCAATGGCGATTGAATACAGTCTCTCCTGCCCGCAGGGCGGCGACGGCACAAAAGGCGACATAGTATCCCAGGATGCGGAACTCACCGCAAAGATAATAGACTGGGTCATGGAAGCAGGCGAGCCCGGAATACCCAAACTCTTCAAGCTTACCGCAGCCGTCACCTCTATATATCCCATAATAGCCGCGATAAAGGAAGTGTTCGCCAGATATCCGGCCAAAAAAGCAGGCGTTACTCTTGCAAACACCTTCCCGACGCTGGCTTTCAGAAAAGGGAAAAAGCCTTCATGGGAAGAAGGCATAGTTGTCGGGATGAGCGGAGAAGGCGTGATACCGATAAGCAACCTGACCCTTGCAAACGTCTCGAAACTCGGAGTCGCTATATCGGGAAACGGCGGGCCCATGGATTACAAGACTGCCGCTGATTTTCTGGCCTTGGGCGCAAAAACAGTGCAGTTCTGCACCATCGTCATGAAATACGGCTGCGGAATAGCGGATGAACTGCATTCGGGCCTAAGCCACCTCATGGAAGAACGCGGCATCAGGTCGGTCCGGGAACTTATAGGCCGGGCCCTGCCGAATCCTGTGACCGGATTCATGGAACTTTCTCCGGTCAAAAAGATATCCGCGG
>JBDRGJ010000383.1:0-4848 GCA_043817835.1 bacterium | reverse complement strand
TCTACAACAAGAAGCGGAGACATTCATCTTTGGGCTACCTGAGCCCGGATGATTTTGAGGAAAATGGCGGCAGAAAATGAGACCGGTCAAGCCCTACACAAAAATGGGCTCAGACTGTCTCCCAAAGAGGGCGCAGTCCAAGTGTATTCCGCCGTTATCCTCCGCTGTCCCTGCGACCCCAGACTCTGTCCGTATGTAATGAACATATCTTTTGTCAGATACTGTCCTACGGTGATATCAGGTCCTTTCGGCGTTGCCAGTTTAACTTTCAATATATCCAGTTCCAGGCTTTTCATGGCTTTTCGGCGGACGCTCCTCAACAGATACTCTGCTGCAAGTTGCTGTGCAGCCGCCCCGGTCTGCTGTTTTTCCCTGGCTAACGCGTCCGTTTTGGAATAAAAATCATAGAGCGGTCTGCCGAACAGAAGCATGGAAATTATGTCACGCTGATCCATGGGAGGTTCGGAAAAAAGCATTATTTTCGGGTGCGAGACGTTTCCGCCGGCCTGCAAGTGCACTTTCGCCGTGCTCTGCTCATCCTTATACAGAGCTTCTGCCTCCAAAACGGGATTGGGAGGACTGTCTCCTTTGAAAAAAAGAATGCCTTTTTCAAGTTCGAATGATTTGGTCAGATATTCATAGTGGCCTCGGACGGATTCCATGGTGCCGTAAATTCTAAGCGGCCCATTTATGTCTTTTTTTATGGCCAGATCGCCTTTTGCCTCCACGTAAGTGGCTCCTTCCTTATACCACACATTCCGTTCGGCATGAACGCGCAAATCGCCGGAAACGCGTTTGAATGTCGGACCGGATTCTTCCTGCATTTCGGCAGTCTTGCCTTCAACCGGAGTATAATCGCCGCGCAAAATGCTTATATCGCCTGTTATTCGCGGACCGCTCCAGGTTCCTTCCAGATCCGCCGTCCCGCTTATAATCCCTGAAAATCCCGTTGCGGAATCAATGGGGAAATCCCGCGCTATTGCGCGCAATTCAGGCCCGACAGGATTAAGACTGCCAACAATTTCCATATTGCCCTTTCCTGAAACTGCCCTGCCTCTTTCCACGATCGCCCGTTCTCCGTTAGCCTTCAGATTAAGGATGATATCCTTCATCCGCACTCCTGCCGGGGCTGATGCTATTTCATCAGCTGAGACAATAAGCGATCCTGATGAATTGAAAACACCGCGTTCCCTGGAAAGCAGGATGTCCCCGCGCAGGAGCAGACCGCGGAAAACAAGAGGACTGTTGGGATTAGAGAGGAAAGAAAGGTCCATATTGTCCGTCCGCGCCTGCACTCTGAAGTCTGGAGACTGTCCGTTCAAGACTAGAGGAATGGTTCCAGAGACGAACGCGGAACCGGATGGGGTTATCCAGCGAAAATTATCAACGGCCAGAATCTTTCTCTTTATCTCTGCAGTACCGCTGAGGCTGCCGAGATTCAACCCTGCCATGATGATATCCCCGGCACGAACGGCAAGGCTTCCGCGGGGGTCGTCCGGTATTCCGGAGATGTTCAGTTCAAAACTTACTGTTCCGCTTGATGGTATGGACAGGAGGCCTGTCTCGTTCAGATATCTGAGTTCCACTCCGGATGCATTGACAATCATTCTGTTTATGCCGCTGCCGGAAACTTCGCCTCCTATCGTGGCTGCGGCATATCCGTCAGAAACCGACAACCCGTCCAGAGAGAGTTGTCCTTTCTTGACCGTTATGGAAAAAGGCTTTGATGCCCTCCACATGCGGCCCGATTTAAGATCCAGAGAACCGCATTCGGCCGACCATGCCTCCGTCTCTGTTGAAAGACTGCCGTTGCATCCGGCTGTCAGCGAACTTCCATGCGTCCGAAGTTCCATTGATATTCTGTGTTTTTCTTTGTTGCCGTCGATAACAACGTTGTAGGAGTCCGCTGTTCTTTTCCCGTAACTTATTCCTGACAGTTCTGCCGAGGCTTCTGTATTCCATTCCCCCGCGACTGTTCCCCGGCCTTTGAAAACTGCTTTTTCAACATTAATTTCCCCGGACGAGTATCCCCCTACTCTGCCGTCAAATGTCCAGTTAAGAGCCGGCACGATGCCCTTCACTGTTCCGGAGCCTTCAATTTCGCGCAATCGGACCCCTGGAAAAAAGAAAAAACCGTTTATTGTCCCACTTGTGCCTAACTCCGCATCAACATAATTCCTATTTCTATCAAAAAGTCCTTTGGCTGATGCAATAAACCCAGGGGTAGAAAAAAATATCTCCCAGTCGGCCGCATTTCCCCCGAAACGTGTTTTGCCTGAAAAGGTGCCCGCATCCTGAACCATAAATTCCCAACTGGCCCGTCCGGCTGCTTCCTGAGGAGACAACCCCCTGCCGTCTGCCTCAATTCTGCCGGATATCTTGCCTTTGTATCCAGAAGGAAAAGCAGGGATTATTTTCCGCTCCAGCTGCCGAAAAACGATCGAAATGGTCCATGTGCCGGAGCGATGCAGAAATGCCTCCGCTTGCAGGCGCGGCTTATCAGCTTTAAGCGTCAAATGGAAACTGGGCTCATCCAGAAGACCGTCAATCATGACCGTTGCAGGAATTTTACCCTTCACATCAATCCTCGCCTCAACCTTCATCGTATCTGTCTGCAGCCTCCCGGTCAAAAGCATGGGCACGTCCCGGAAAACCCCGGCTACCCGAACGGCTTCCAGCATGCCGTCAAGATAGCGGAATTCGCCGTTAAGGCCTGATATCTCCGCGGCTGAACCGGCAGAATCCATCCATTTCACGCTCCCTTCTGATAAGCGGGCATCTGCCACAGCAAATTTCCATCCGGCAATGCTGGCGACTTGTGCCGCATGTCTCTTTGCGCCGCTGACGGTCTTTTTGAACGTTATTTTAGGTGAAATAACGATAATCTTAGCCGCTGCCAACTGGTTTTTTAAAAGTTTTTTCCAGTCTGTTATGATATCCACCTTTCCGATTTCCAGCTTAAGAAAATCGGAATCCGCTTCAAAATGAGAGACAGAAATACCGGACCAGAGATTCCCCGTAATTTCAGCGCTTTTCATCTCCAAACCTTTTTTTGAAAGCGAATGTCCGGCTATCTGCCGCAGAAGAGGACCGGGAAAGAAAAGCGGGATCAAGGCAGCAGTGAGGAAAAGAAAAGCCGCCAACCCAGCTGCAACCAGAAAAAATGCGGACCTGTTACTCATATTCTGTCTTTTAAAAAGCTTCTCCCAAGCTCAGGTGAAGATGCCAGAAATCTGAAACTCCCGTATCAGGGTTCAGTTTATATCCAAGGTCCAACCTGAAAGGCCCTACCGGTGTCCTGTATCTTAGCCCTCCTCCGGCTCCGTATTTCCATTCAGATGGAAGAACCATCCTGGCATGTCCTCCCACCTGGCCGGCATCCACAAAAACAGCTCCGTTTAGGCGTCCTAACAGGGGAAACCGCAGTTCCGAAGAAGCCGATAGGAGGAGATTCCCTCCCAGAGGGGCTCCTACGGAGTCTTTGGGGCCGACGTCTCTTTCGGCGTATCCGCGCACAGAATTGCCCCCTCCGGCGAAATAACGTTCAAACACCGGCACTTCCGCGGATGGATGCGTCTCCCTTACCATTCCGGCTTTTGCCGAAACTGCGCCAATGACTCTGCCATGAAAGCGGTGATACGCAGCTGCATTTGCGGAAATTCTGTAAAAATGCACATCTCCGCCTATCAATCCTCCTGACCGTTCAAGCAGCATTTCAGACCGGCTTCCGCGCGCCGGAAAAAAAGGATCGTCAGACGTATCTCTGTTGATGGTCAATGCCAGCGCCCTTATTTGGGACTCGCTGGGGGTTGTTTCTGCTATGGCCGGATTAACGTTGTATGTGACTGACCGCTGCATCCGGTACTGGACTGAACCGGAAGAATGAAGGGCTATTTTCCTGCCCAGGCTGAAAATGCCCTTTGTGTTTTCAAGGTCGTATCCTTTTCTGTTTTCTTTTCTCCAGGAAACGACATTTCTGTACTCCGTGGCTGAGCCCAGGAAATGCCTGTTCATGAATTCGGCCTTATATTCGAGCCATATGCGGGAAAGCGTATTGTAAAGCTCAAGCTTATATGCCCGGCGCAAAAAGTTATTGTGGGTCAGTATCAGCGAAAAACGCTCTTTTTCCTCAGAACCATACCCTGCTCCGCCCTTAATCCATTTCATGGGTTTTTCTTTCAGTATTACGGTCACATCCGCCGTGCCGGCCGGGGTCGTTGAGACACGGATGGTGATATCCTCAAAAAATCCGAGCCCGTAAAGATGGCCCTGGGTTTCGAGAATTTTACGGGAATCGTAGGGTTCCCCTCTTTTAAAGGCGATATCCTTGCGCAAAAATTCCTGTCTCAGGGAAGACAGTCCTTCCATCGTAATTTCGCCGAAGAAATAACGGGGCCCTTCCATGGCTGTCAGAAAAACAGCCGCTGTCCCTTCGCCTGTTTCGACTTCGGACGAAACGGACGCATCCATGTAACCGAGGCTGTTATAAAACGAAGTCAATATCTCGCCGGCAAGTTTTACGCTATCCGGCTTAAAAGAATCTCCAGTCTTAAACGGCAAAAAATCGATAAGCTCGGCTGACGGCACATCCAGGCAGCCGGAAATGGTAATACTGGAAATCATGAGAGGAAGCTTTGCAGTTTCCGCAGTTGCGGCTTTGACGGTGCACAATAGAAAGGCGGCGGATAGGATGCGTAAATATCTGGGTTGGACTGCGCCCTCTTTGGGAGACAGTCTGAGCCCATTTTTGTGTAGGGCTTGACCGGTCTCATTTTCTGCCGCCATTTTCCTCAAAATCATCCGGGCTCAGGTAGCCCAAAGATGAATGTCTCCGCTTCTTGTTGTAGA
>JBDRGJ010000382.1:0-5554 GCA_043817835.1 bacterium | reverse complement strand
GAGATGCCCACGTAATCGTAGCCTTTCTTCAGTTCCCTTATGAAGTCTTTTTTTGAGGGATAATGCAGCGTTACAACGGGGTTGTCCAGATTTTCCGCGATATAATCAAGCGAGAATTGTCTGTGCACGGCCCTGGGACTGAACATGCCCTGTGCTCGCGTCACCTGTGCATGGAGCAGTTCATATCCTACGCTTTCGGCATCACCGTAATGCGGCCCCAGAGGCTTCATCACGCTGGCAAGCAGAAGTTTCGGTCCTTCGGATTCGATTTTATGGTTCATTTTTCCCTTGTGTTATCGTTTGCGGAACTGTCTGAGGAATCATAATCATTATATAAATTAAAAAGACATTGTCATAAATCATAAAAGAAAAAATTCCAATTTTTATTAGATACAATCCTTTAATTTTTGTATTCTAACTGCTTTGCAGCACGCGGCGATAAATCCGCCGCGTGCCGGCCCGGAGAAAGAAACACTGATTCTTAAAGAGGCGGTGAAACATGAAAGTCCATTCCTTTAATGTAATACCCGGACTTCCGGATAATCTGAAGGCCCTGTCCGAGCTTTCGGAAAATATGTGGTTCACCTGGAACTGGGAAGCCATAATGATGCTGGTCAGCATGGACGATAATCTCTGGCACAGGTCACGCAGGAACCCGAAATGGGTGCTGGGAACCCTTCCGCCGGAAAGATTGGACCAGCTAAGCAGAGACCCCGAGTTCCTCCGGCGGTTGGAAAACGTCAAGGGGCGTTTTGACCGTTACATGGGAAAGACGGACGGCTGGTTTGCGAAAAACAGGGACGAGAACGAGAAGGATTTCCTGGGGGCCTACTTTTCCATGGAATTCGGCATAGGAGAAGGCCTTCCCATGTACTCGGGCGGCCTCGGCATACTTTCCGGCGACCACATAAAAAGCGTGAGCGACCTCGGTATTCCGATGGTCGGAGTCGGACTTCTTTATCAGAAAGGCTATGTCCAGCAGGTCCTCAATCGCGACTGCTGGCAGGTGGAGCGTTTTCCGGAAAACGACTGGTACAACATGCCTGTCCAGATAGTGAAAGACAGTAACGGCCAACCGCTGCGCGTTGATGTCCCGCTGGCATCAGAAACGGTCAAAACAGGCGTATGGCGGGTGCCGGTCGGAAGGACTTCGCTTTATCTGTTGGACACGAATGTCACGGAGAATCCGCCTCATCTCAGGCAGATAACGGATCAGCTTTACGGGGGAGACAGAGAAAACCGCATAAAGCAGGAGGTGGTCCTGGGCATAGGGGGGGTAAGGGCCCTGGCCGCCATGGGGCTGAATCCCACCGTGTACCACATCAATGAAGGCCATTCGGCATTCCTGCTGCTGGAAAGAATTTTCCAGTTCATGCGCTCCAGGGGAGTCTCGTTCAGCGAGGCCCGCGAGGTGGTATGGGCAAGTTCGGTCTTCACCACCCATACGCCGGTCATAGCCGGCAACGAGCACTTCGACCCGGAACTGGTGCGCAAATTCATCGAGCCCCATTCGCGCCAGTTCGGCGTAAGCTGGGATGATCTGCTCAAAACAGGCAAGGAGGAAGACGCTTCCGCCACTTTCTGCATGACTGTCCTTGCCATAAAGCTTGCTGCTTTCATCAACGGCGTAAGCGAACTGCACAAAAACGTATCCCGCGCCATGTGGAAGAAAATCTGGCCGACCCTTCCGGAAAATGAAATGCCGATACAGAGCATCACCAACGGCATTCATACCTGCTCCTGGGTAAGCCATGAATTCAACGAGCTGTACAAAAAACATCTTCTCGACGGTCAGGATACCATGAACGCCGATATCGGAGAGAACTGCAACTGGGACAGGGCGGAAAATATCCCGGATGAAGAACTCTGGGGAGCCCACATAATCCGCAAGAACAAGCTTATCGGAGTGATAAGGGAGCGCAGAAAAAGGCAGATGATCAGGCTGGGCGCCGATCATACCGTAGTGGAAGAGAGCAACAAGATTCTGAATCCCGATATCCTGACCATAGGTTTCGCGCGGCGTTTCGCCTCTTACAAGCGGGCCAATCTCATATTCCGCGACCCGGCCCGCCTGGCGGAGATACTCAATAATCCGAAGATGCCTGTTCAGCTGGTTTTTGCCGGAAAAGCCCATCAGGCCGACACTCTGGGCAAGGAACTGATTAAATCGGTGGCATGCCTGATGTCCGACAAACGCTTCAAAGACAAACTGGTCTTTGTCGAAGACTACAATATGAACGTCGCCCGCTATATGGTGCAGGGTGTTGACGTCTGGCTGAACAATCCCGTCCGTCCCATGGAAGCATCGGGCACCAGCGGGATGAAAGCGGCGGTCAACGGCATTCTCAACCTTTCAGTCCTGGACGGATGGTGGCCCGAAGGATATTGCCCTGAGGTAGGCTGGGCTATAGGAGGTTCGGAACATTACCGCGACGACGCTGAAAGGGACTATGTGGAGTCGGAAGCCGTTTATAATCTCATACAGAAAGTCATAGCCCCGATTTACTATGAAAGGGACTCCAGGGGTATTCCCGCCGGCTGGATACGTATGATGAAATCCAGCATAAAAAGACTTTCTCCGCGCTTCAGCACCCACAGGATGGTAAAGGAATACTATGCAAGGTTTTATGTCCCGGCCCACAGGGCCAATAAACGGCTGATGCGCAACGATAAGGCATCGGAAATAGCTGCCTGGCGCAGAAAAGTTGAGAAGAACTGGCCGGCTGTGCGGGTGACGCTGGATACGTTCAAGCCCGATATGGAGATTCACTCGGGCAGCAACGTTCCTGTGAGGGCGCTGGCCTGGCTTGGGGAACTCTCCCCCGAGGAGGTGGATGTGCAGGCCTACATCGGCAGGATAGGCGCACAGGGCAGTTTTATCGACGGCAGGGCCGTTTCAATGGTTCCCGACGGAAAAGAGGGGGACGCCTGGAAGTTCAGGGCTGAAATATCCTGCAACAGGAGCGGGCGGCAGGATTTCGCAGTCAGGGTGATTCCCAAGCACGAGGATCTCGTCCATCCGTTTACTCCCATTTTTATGAAATGGGACGAATAGGAACAGCGGTGCGGCGCGGATTTCGGATTGTGTCAATTTATGCCTGTAATTATGGTATAATAACAGCGGGGAGAAGTTCCCGGCCCCGTAATCCGTACCGACACACTAACGTGACGTCCGTATAGAAAAAAGGAAAAAACAAACAACATGGCAAAAGGAAAAGTGAAGTGGTTCAATGATCAGAAAGGATATGGATTCATAACCCCGGATGACGGTTCGAAAGATCTTTTCGTCCATCATCAGGCGATTGTGGGAGAAGGCTTCAAAACTCTTTCTGAGAACCAGGAAGTGGAATTTGAGAAAGTCGATTCCGAAAAAGGCCCCAAGGCCGCCAACGTCAAGAAGCTCAGCTGAGCTTTCCGACCGTTTAAAAAAAAGCCCGCCTTTTAAGGCGGGCTTTTTTTTGCCTGAATTTTCGGATCATTCCTTTTTTGTCCGGAGATAAACGATAGTCCGGTTGACAACGGCGGGGGGCTCCTGTCCATCCTTCATTTTTTTGCCGTAGGAGGTTATCATTTTTGTCCTGGTCTGTTTGACCCAGTTGCCGGAGGGATCGATCTTATATCTGTATATATATTCGTAAAGGTAGCGGTCGGCCGATTCACTGGAGTAGAAAGTCTCCCTGGTCACGTTGCCGAGTCCGTCAAACCCGCTTTCCATACGCGTGGAGACGGACCCGTCCGGGTTGTATTGTGTATGGGTCTGGGACTTCATGGTGCCGTTGTTGCGGTAGTCCAGCGTTTTCTTCCAGAGCAGGGTTTCATTCCCGTCGTAAAAAGTTTCCACGGCGAGGTTCCCGGCCTGGTCATGGGAAAACGTTTTCTTTTCCAGCGGATCATCCGCCGGATTAAGCTTCACGGCTTCATTCAGGCGGCCGGCCTTGTCGTAAGAAAAAGTCCTTTTGGATTCCGGGGCATCCCATGCGTCAAATTCGTACTCCTCTTTTTTATTTCCATCTTTGCCCAGCAGCGTCACGAGCTTTTTCTGAAGTGTTCCGTCTATGCCTTCAGAGTTGGGCTCATCCGGTTTCCGGGCTATATCGTAGAAATAAAGGGTCGTATAGCCGTCGTCGGCATGGCTGTCGCAGAAGGCGTGCAGGCCGCTTTTTGGTTCCTCGTAAAAGGAAGAGTTCCAGTCTTCGACGGGCTTCAGCCTGCTGCAGAAGGGTTCCTCGCTTTTCGGTCGGAAAATATATCTGAGACGGGATGCCAGGGAAGGGCCGGTGTATTCGGCAAGTTCAGTCCTTCTTCCGGTTACATCATATGCGGTATACCGCATGGATTTTACGGGACCCTCCCGCCATTTGCCGCCCTTTTTGACTGATTTCACGGCCGTAGTGGTGACGGTTTTAACCCGCCCCCGGAGGCCGTCCGCTTCCCTGTCGGTTTTAAAAGCGCCACCCTCGGCGGATGCCGCCAGCAACAGGACAACATAATATGAAAGAAACTTTTTCATAAATTCACTCCCTGCGATATTATTCATTATCGCATTTTACTGCGATAAGGGAAAAGATTTTGTAATATATCCTCAGGAGCCTGTCCGAGCAATGCAATTTCGGCTGTAATTTGCCGCTGGCGGCCTGCGCGTTTGCGCCGTTCAACTTACCCGCCTGACGGCTGTCGGGCAGGCAGTCTCCTTCGAGAATGCTCGGCTCGCTTCGGCTCGGCATCGCCATCGTCAATTTCGCCATGAAAGCCATTGCTCGGACAGGCTCCCAGCGGCAGCAAGACGGGCCGGGATATCAGGATTCCGGATTTTTCTGCATATCGCACATCAGCTTGTAATAATATATGCGTATCATCCGGAAAGACAGATGAAATTCACAAAATTTTCGAAAGGCAGGCATCAATATACCAAGTGGGGTAAAAACACCAAGGAGGTCCGCACCATGTCCGAGAACAAGCCGCCGCAACAGCAGCAGGGCGTCCAGCTTCAGGTTGAGATGGATGAAAGCACGGCCCAGGGAGTCTATGCCAACCTTGCGGGCGTGGCTCACAGTGAAACCGAGTTTATCCTTGATTTTCTCTTTCTCCAGCCAAATCAGCCTAAGGCCAAGCTGAGGGCAAGGATAATTTCAAGCCCCGTTCACACAAAGCGCCTGCTGGCCGCTTTGGCCGACAATGTCCGAAAATACGAGGAACGTTTCGGCGCCATAGCTGAAAAGACCGCAGGCGTAGTTCCGTTCGGACACAGCTGACCGCAAAATCACACAGGGTATAGGGTAGAGGGTTCAGGGTAGGGGGGAATATTTTAGAGTCTTACTTATCACCGTATCAACATCATACGTGTCCAATTTGGACAGCAATGTATCAATATATCATCATATAAACATAAATTTTTACAGTTATTCTTGGCCTTTGAAACCTGCGGCTATTTCGGCTGCGTCCCCCTCATAAGTATGGAATCGCCTTCAGCGGCGAGGCGGCACTTAAGCGGCCAGGCCTTTGCCGTTATGGTTTCTTCGCATTGCCTGTGCATGGCCTCCAGTTCTTCATCGCC
>JBDRGJ010000381.1:0-3776 GCA_043817835.1 bacterium | reverse complement strand
CATTAAACTGTCCCGTATTGCCGATTGCTTTGCCTTCAGTCAAAACCGACGCCATATTTTCAGCTTCCTGCATGGAATCAAGCTGCTGAGTCCTCATCTGAGCCTTAACACGTTTCATTTCAGCGTTGCTTGCGCCGTTTTGTATAAAGAGTTCTATCTCTTCGGTGACCGCCTTTTCAACCTGTTCGGGAGAAAATCCGGGCGCAGGCACTGCCTGTATCAACAGCATGCTTGTTTCCTGCAATAGCATCGCGCCTGATCCGACAGATGTCACGATCTGCTTTTTGTATTGCAATGAATCAATAAGGCGGGAAGAACGGCCCCCGCCCAGCAGAGCCGAAATCACCGGAAGCTCGGCATTGCCGGGCTTTCCTATTCCCGGGAAAAGATACATCATGGTTACACGCGCAGATTTGACTTTATCGTCTCTCAGAGTCACTTTCCCATATCCTGTCGACTGCCAATTCGGAACCTCGACCCGGGGCGGATTCGGGCCCGAAGGTATTGCACCGAACCATTTTTGTATCTTCCACAGCGTCTCATTTGAATCATGCGCGCCGGAAACAGCCAGAATCGCATTATTCGGTGCATAATACATTTTATGAAAACGGCGGACGTCTTCAGTAGAAGCGGAGTCCAGGTCCTCCATTGAGCCTATCACTCCGTTGCCGTTATGTCCGTAAGGATGGGACGGATTTCCCCATCCGATAGTGTCTATTTGTTTATTTTCTTCGGCATACGGCTGGTTTTCACGCATCCTTTTTTCGTTTTTCACTATTTTGCGCTGTTTGTTCAGAGCGTCCTCGTTTATCTTCTCGCGCAATGTCGCCATGCGGTTCGATTCCAGTCTTAGCACCTCCTCCACTCCACCGGGGGGAACCACGGCATAATAATAGGTACGGTCATACCATGTATTAGCATTCACCTCCCCGCCCATTCCAAGCAGATATTTGAAATAATCGCCGGAATCGGAATAGGCATCGCCTTCGAACATATAGTGCTCGAAAAGGTGCGCGAAACCTGTTTTACCGGAAGCTTCATTCTTTGAGCCCACCTTGTACCAGAGCCCGACAGCCACGACAGGGCTTGTCGGGTCCTCATGAAGAATGACAGTCAGACCATTGGAAAGCCGGAATTCCTTAAACTTGACAGTATCGCCGGATGTTGCGAAAGATAAACCGGCCATCCGCAAAAACAAGGATAAAATACATGCTGAAATTGCAATCTGTTTTTTCATGATTCCTTCTCCTCTTCCCTTACTATGTTTATACCAGGAAAATTAAAACTAAGACAGGGCCGTTTTTCCCATGAATTATTTGCAATATGCCCATCTTGATCTGGGACTAAAGGGCAATCCCTCCGTTCCGCATAATCATCCGGTCAGAGCACTGGTATAACAGAAGGCCTTGCATTGTCAAGAGCAGAAACAGTAAAAAAATATTTTAAAAAGGAACCATGTGCTTTTTGAAAATACCACCGGCATTTTCCCTCATATTGTTTGTTTGCCCGGTCATGCGCCATGTGATAAACTTGGCTGATGGAATCTTCGGAAATCAACGGATTAAACCTGCTGCGTTTTAAGAAAATTGCACCGGACTGGCCCCTGATTCATGCCCTGTCTTCCAGAACCGGCGGAGTAAGCCCGTCGCCCTTTGCCTCGCTGAACATGGGATTTAACACCGGCGACAGGCCGGAAAACGTCATCTGCAACAGAAAACTGCTTTGCGCTGCGGCTGGCTTACCGCAATCCCGGTTCGCAGCCATGCGCCAGGACCATACCGCAAACATAAAGGTGATAAAATCAAAAAACGATCTTAGCGGTTTTGACGACCCGCAAAAGGCATTATCCGGCGTGGACGCCATGGTCACGAACCTGCGCGGGACAACGCTTATGGCCATGTCAGCTGACTGCGCCGTCACCCTTTTTTACGACCCGGTCAACAATGCGCTGGCCACGGTTCATTCCGGCTGGAGGGGCGCCTTCCTTAACATACACTCCTGCGTGGTCAAGACAATGGCGCAGAAATACGGGACCAGGCCTGAAGACCTTTTTGCCGGCATAGGACCGTGCATATCAGTTGAAAATTATGAGGTGGGATCCGAATTGATAGAAAAACTGCAGAAACTTTATCCGGCGGATACTGCAAAAAGATTTTACCGCATTAAACACGGAAAATACTTTCTCAGTCTTGAAAGCCTGCTGGAATACCAGATGGAAAGCCTGGGCGTCAAAAATATCGAAAAAGCCGGCATGTGCACATTCGCGAGCTCGGAACTGTTTTATTCCTACCGCAGGGACGGTCCCAGGACAGGCCGCTTCGGTCTCTTCACCTGCCTTTCATGATATGAGAAGTCAGAAGCAAGAAGTCAGAAGTCAGAAAAAAAACAACTGATAAAAAATAATTGCTTCACATATGTCCTTCAGAATACAGATTGTCCTAAAACCGTAAAATTTCCCGTTGTTATTCTATTTTTCCTGGCTTTTGTTGTTCTACCGGCTTTTTAATTCTGGCTTCTGACTTCTGAATTCTGCTGTCAGCGGACCATATCCAGCACCAGCTTCACCATCAGTCCCGCGCAGACTATCAGAAGCGCCGGCCGGATGACCCTTGTCCCCCCGCTGATTCCGGCGCAGGAGCCGGCATAGTTCCCTGCCATGCCGGCCAAAGCCATCAGCAGGCCCAGCCGTATGCTGACCCTTCCCGCCCACAGAAAAGCTGAAAGCGCCGCCAGGTTCGATGTCAGGTTGAAGACCTTGGCAAGAGCCGTGGCCTTAAGCAGGTCGTAGCGGCAGAAGCGGGTGAAGGCGAGTGCGAAAAAGGTTCCTGTCCCGGGTCCGATGAAACCGTCGTAAGCGCTCACTGAAAACGCCACTGCGGTCGAACGGACGAAAATGCGCTTTTCCCCCAACCCGGAACTGAGATCCGCGATCATGCCCCTGTGCCTTAAAATCACCGGCCATGCGGCCAACGGTATTATGAAAAGCATTATGTATTTTAATGCGGCAGGATCGATGAGAAGAACCAGTCCCGCGCCGGCCGCCGAACCTGCCGCCGAAACCATCAGCAGGGAAATAAGACTGTGCGGCGTGACGCGAAGTTCCCTGAAATACTTCCATGCCGCCACCAGCGTTCCCAGGGACGAGGAAAGCTTATTGGTCCCCAGCAGAAAAAGCGGGTCAAGCCCCGCCGCAAGATAAGCCGGAAGGGTTATCAGGCCCCCGCCCCCGGCAAGCGAATCCACAAATCCGGCGAAAAAGACAAGCAGGGCAAGAACAGCCAGCGCAAGGGGTGTTATTTCTCCTAATGCCTCCATGCTGTAGATATTACCATAAACCTCAAAAAATATAGAATGTTCCGGTAAGCCTTCGGTGAACTACTGAGCCACGCGTAAATAATGTCCTCGCTGGCCGGAATGATTTTGGAGCGAAACAAGGACTGAAGAACGCCGCATAGCAGGGCTATGCAAGCGATGAATGACGAAGTTGTAGCCCAAAAGAACCCGGCCCTCTCCCGTCGGGAGAGGGAGGCTTGCCTTTGAGCGGCTGCTTCGTTGTTCCTCGCTCACAGACCCCAGATATGCTCGCTCGTCACGCCTCGCATTCATCTCAAATTCAAGCCTCCAACGGGGACATTATTTACGCGTGGCTCAGTAATCATTTGCTCCTGGCCGTCGTCACAGCCTCCGGCACCTGATGTGCCAGGGGCGCTGTTCCGTAGCGGCAAAGCCTTTGTCCTGCCGTAGCCTTGTGCGTAGGCGGATTGTTTTGCCTTTTT
>JBDRGJ010000380.1:0-7907 GCA_043817835.1 bacterium | reverse complement strand
AAAAAGAAAAACCACGGCTATGACAGTTCTACTTTATCAGGAACCATGACATTTCTACTTTCTTGCAACAGTGCTCTGAAACATTGTCCCTTACGGCGCCAAAGTAATAGAATAACCTGTCAAAAAAGGTTACTACTCAGGTTCACGGTTCAGCAGTTCAACGGTTGTCATGCCGAAGGCAGATCCGCTGAAGTCGTGTGGCGGAAAAAAGCATGAAAATTGAGCACTACGAAATATAAAATGCCTTGTGGAAAAGATAACCGTGAACCTTGAACCATGAACCTGCCAACATGTAGCACGATTATATTGTTATCGCAGGACTGGCTCTCATAATGAGCCTGACCCTTCTTCTGCCGTTTTCAGTGAAAAGAGTGGAAGAAGAACTGGAAGCATTTCTTCTGGTCATGGGATCGCTGGCTGCCGGCATCTCCGGGGTCTGGACTCTGCATCTTTTACAAGAAGCACTTACAGAACCCGTTAAAATAACTTTAGCGGTTCTGTTCATCGGTTTTGTTTTCAGGTATATGAGAAGGCGCATACGCACAACTGTGGACATATTGATCAAGTCTGCCGGCAGACCACTGGCCGTATTCATTATGACGATAGCCTTGGGACTCGCTTCCAGCGTCATAACCGCGATAATAGCCGCCCTGGTACTGGCGGAAATAGTGACAGCCCTGCAGCTTGACCGCAAATACGAGGTGAGATTTACTGTGTGCGCCTGTTTAGCCATAGGATTGGGAGCCGCTCTGACCCCCATAGGGGAACCGCTGGCTACAATAGCCGTGTCAAAACTCAGGGGGCCGCCCCACAATGCAGATTTCTTTTACCTTCTTAGAATGCTCTGGTTCTGGATAATTCCCGGGATACTCGTCTGCGCCGCGGCAGCCTCCTGGAAAATCGGCCGCAGGGTCTCCGAATCGAAGAGCCTGTGCGAGGACGCGCCGGAGAAGGACAGGGACATAGTGCTGCGCGCCGTGAAGGTTTATATCTTCGTTGCGGCACTGGTGCTTCTGGGGGCCGGTCTTTCCCCTCTCGCCGAGAAAAGCCTGGTCTCCATCCCCACCTGGGCCCTTTACTGGATAAATTCCGTTTCGGCCGTGCTGGACAATGCAACGCTTGTCGCCGCAGAGATCGTCCCGAGTATGAGCCGCGGGCAGATAACATTTCTGCTGATGGGCCTTATTATTTCGGGAGGCATGCTCATACCGGGCAACATACCCAACATCATAAGCGCCTCAAAACTCGGCATAAAAAGCAGGGAATGGGCCGCCGTAGGAGTTCCTCTGGTAGCGGCCATGATGGCGGTGTATTTCGCAGCGCTTATGCTGGTGCTCTGACCGGCATATAATCGGGTTTTTGGCCGGTCCGATTTTGAGGCAAGGATTTAAACCATGGAATGGAACTGGAAGACCATAATCGAGCCCTTTAAGGTAAAGGTTGTCGAGCCGCTGGGTTTCACCACTAGGAAAGAGCGCCTGACTGTGCTGGAGCAGGCCCACTACAACCTTTTCAACATCCGCGCGGACAAGGTGCTCATAGATCTTCTGACCGACAGCGGCACCAGCGCCATGTCGGCGGAGCAGTGGGGCGGGATGATGCGCGGGGACGAATCCTACGCCGGGGCCAGAAGCTACTACGCTTTCGAATCGGCCGTGCGCGGACTCACCGGCTACAGGGAAGTCATTCCGGTCCATCAGGGCAGGGCCGCCGAAAGAATCCTCTTCTCCTTCCTGGGCGGAAAAGACAGGTTTGTGGTCTCCAATTCACACTTCGACACAACAAGGGCGAACGTGGAGGCATCGGGAGCCGAGGCGATTGACCTGCCGGTGAAAGAAGCGTTCAATTTCGATAAGCCCGGGCCATTCAAGGGGAACATGGATACCGCAGCTCTGGAAAAATGCATAAAGGGGCGGGGAGCCGGGCGGATAGTGATGTGCATAATGACTGTAACGAACAACTCTCTAGGCGGTCAGCCGGTCTCCATGAAAAATCTGAAAACGGTCAGGGCAATATGCCGCAGACACGGCATTCCCATGTTCCTTGATTGCGCCCGTTTCGCAGAAAACGCCTATTTCATAAAACTGAGGGAAAAAGGCTATGCTTCGGTCCCGGTATCCTCAATCGCCCGGGAAATGTTCGAGCTGGCCGACGGCTGCATGATGAGCGCAAAGAAGGACGCCTTCGTGAATATGGGCGGCTTCCTGTCCATGAACGACCCGGCCTGGGCGCAGAAGGCCAGGCAGATTCTTATACTCGGAGAAGGTTTTTCTACATACGGAGGGCTCGCCGGAAGGGACCTGGAGGCGATGGCTGTGGGTCTGAAGGAAATCCTGGACGAGAAATACCTGCAGTACCGTCTGCGTTCCACCGAATATCTGGGCGAGGGGCTTCTCCGGCACGGGATCCCAATAGTACGGCCGCCGGGCGGCCACGCTATTTACATAAACGCGAAAAAATTCCTGCCGCACATCCCGGCCGCGAAGTTCCCGGCCCAGGCCCTGGCCTGCGAACTTTACCTGGAAGGGGGAATAAGGTCCGTCGAGATAGGCTCCCTGATGTTCGGCAGAAAAAAAGCGGACGGCGGTTTCCTTGCCGCGCCGATGGAACTGGTCAGGCTGGCCGTTCCGCGGCGGGTTTACACCCAGAGCCATATAGACTACACGATAGAAGTCCTGTCGCACATCGCGAAAAAAAGGGAATCCGTAAAGGGACTGCAAACAGTCGAGATGCCGGCGGTTCTGGCGCATTTCACGGCAAAACTCAAACCGGCGGCGTAAGTAAGAAAGAATTCAGAAGTCAGAGGCCAGAAGTCAGAAGAACGGCTAAAACAACAAAGGGCAGCGGCAAGTGACAAGTGATGGGAAAGCAATAAGTATTCATCTCTTCGTCCGTAATATCTTACTTCTGACTTCTTCTGTCGGTGATTTATGTTCAGAAAAGACCGTTTCCACAGGATAAGAAAAAGCATAGAGGCCGTGGTTGGTCCGGAAAACGTCTTTACGTCCGAAGCCGATATACTGCTTTATTCCTATGACTCGGGCCTCGACAGGGCCAGGCCCGAGGCCGTGGTGCGCTTCACCGACTCCTTGCAGGTATCGCCGGTGGTAAAAATACTCTGCGCCGGCGGTATGCCCTATGTGGCCCGCGGCTCCGGCACGAACCTTTCCGGCGGCTGTGTTCCACTTAAAGGCGGGGTCATACTCAATCTGGCTCCGCTCAGCAGAATTCTTGAGATAGACACCGTGAACAACTTAGCCGTGGTCGAGCCCGGCGTATGCAATATGGCCCTGCAGGACGAATTGGCGAAGACCGGACACTTTTATGCCCCGGACCCGGCCAGCCAGCGCGTCTGCACCATAGGCGGCAACGTCGGGGAAAACGCCGGAGGGCCGCGATGCCTTAAGTACGGCGTGACTTCCAGCCATATCCTTAAACTGGATGTGGTCACGCCTGAAGGCGAAACCGTGCACTGGTCGGTGGATGACCCGGGTCCCGACCTTGTGGGACTTATGGTGGGTTCGGAAGGAACCCTCGGGACAGCAATCAGAATCTGGGTGAGAATACTTCCAGAACCCCAGAATATAGCCACGGCCCTGGCCGCTTTTCCCGACATGGAACCTGCCCTGGAAGCCGTCACCGGAATGATATCCTCCGGAATTCTACCCCGCACGCTTGAAGCCATGGACCGCGTCACTGTCGAAGCTGTGGAAGCCCATATGAAAACCGGCTGGCCGGCGGACTGTGGAGCTGTGCTGCTCATAGAACTCGACGGTGACAGATGCTCCGTGGAAAAGGAAACCGAACTGGCCGAAAAAATCTGCAGAAAGAATTCCTGCCTCAGCTGGTCGCTGGCTTCCGGCAAAGAGGAGCGGGAGAAGCTGTGGGAAGGCAGAAGGGGCGCTTTCCCGGCCATGGCCCGTCTGGCCCCTAACGTTCTGGTGGAGGACGGGGTTGTGCCCAGGCCCAGACTTCCGGAGGCCCTCAGGCGGGTGAGAGAAATCGCTTCCAGGTACGATATAAAGGTCGGGCTCCTATTCCACGCCGGCGACGGAAATCTTCATCCCAACATAATTTTTGACGAAAGAAATCTGGACGAGACCAGACGCGTAAAAAAGGCCGGCTACGAAATCCTCAAGACCTGCGTAGCGCTGGGCGGCTCCATCTCGGGCGAACACGGCATCGGCGTGGGCAAAAGGGTTGCCATGTCATGGCTTTATGATTCAGCCGCTCTGGAGCTTTTCAGGAAAGTGAAGGGAGCCTTCGACCCGGAAGGGCTTGCCAATCCGGACAAGCTCAACCCGGTGGAAACATCCTCCGGCCAGGCGGTGCTCAGACCGCTGCGCGGGAACCGCTCTGCGGCGGCGGACAGTGTCATCGGAAAAGTGAAGGAACGTTTCCGCCGCGGAGCGCCCAGCGTGATAACGGGGCTCAAAACCAAATTTCCTCCCTCTGCCGGGGATTATGCCCCCGGGGAAGAGCTTCCCCTTTCGGGTGCAGACGGCATTCTCGAATTGGACAGGGGCAACTGCACCGTGACGGCGGAGAGCGGGGCGGCCCTGATATCCCTCAAAAAAAAGCTTTCAGCGGAGGGGCTGCATCTCCATGTGCCTGACATGCCCGGCACCCTGGGCGGCCTGCTGGCAACCAGGGCCTGGACCCCTGTCAGGGAACTGGTTCTGGGGCTTGATCTCCTCCTGCCCGACGGCAGCGTGGTCTGTCTCGGCGGAAAGGTTATGAAGAACGTTGCGGGCTACGACCTGACGAAGCTCGTACTTGGATCCTGCGGGGCCTATGGCGTGATACTTTCCGCCACCATGCGTCTCCACGCCAGGCCCGCCGGAACCGGCAGAAAAAACGCAATCGCGCCTGCCCGGACGTTCGTGCCGGGATACCACCACATACGGCTTAAGAAAGTTTTCGACCCCGGCAACCTCTTCAACCCATGGCTGTTCGCCGGGGAAAACACGGAAAGGCGATGAACAGCGACGGCAAAGATTTCGTACGGCACAGGAATCTCTACCCCCAGGATAGGGCTCCCCGCCACCTGCGTGCATTGCTGACCGATCTGGGCGAACGGGGACTTTACGACGCTGTAAGCCAGTGCAACCGCTGCGGCTACTGTGCCCCGGTTTGCCCCACCCAGGCGGCCACCGGCCGCGAAACACTTTCCGGCAGAGGGCGCAACCAGGCCGTACGCATGCTCATGGAAGGCAGGCTCGGCAAAATGAAGGAGGCGGATGAGGCGATTTTCTCCTGCCTGCTCTGCGGGGCCTGCGTTTCCGTCTGCTATGCGAAAGTGCCTACCCCGGACATAGTCCTGGAAGCCAGAAGAAGCTCCGATGGCCGGCACGCCAATATTTTCGCCTCGGCCGGAATGAGCCTGCTGCTGAATCATCCCTCGGCTTTCGCCAACTGGCTCAGGTTCGGCAACCTGCTCAGGAAGCTCGGATTGCCCGGACTGGCCGGGAAACTCGGAATTTATCATCTGCTGGGCATGCCGGGCCTCGCACAGGCACAGGAGGCCGCTCCTTCACCGCTCAGATTCCTTTTCGAGAAACTCGCCCGGGACAAATCCCTTGCGCGGGGACAGGCCGCTAATAGCGGCTCCGCCGTGCTTGCCCGCCTGCCGGCTGTCGGACAGGCAGCGACTGGCGTTTTGCAAGCGCGCCGGCACCCTCTGATGGCCGGAGGCCTTGTTTCTGGTGCGGTCGGAGACCGAGGCACGCGGCTGGGGGAGGCGTCCGGACTTTGTCCGACCACCGTCCCCGGAGCTCAGCGTAGGGGGCACGCAGAGCAGGGCAGCCCCCGCTGGATTTATTTTTCCCCCTGCGGACCCAATTACATGTTTCCCGGAGTTGGACTTTCCACCGTCAGCCTGCTAAAAAGGTTTCTCGGAAACGGGATATATTTCGGCAATGCCTGCTGCGGGCTTCTTTCCTACAACTACGGAGACATCCGGGACGCCAGGACTTCGGCCATGCGCAACATAGAAAAGTTCGAGCAGTTGGTCCGCGGCGGAGAGGAAGCGGCCGTTCTTGTCGGGGACTGCTCCTCGTGCGTAGCCTTCATGAAAAGCTATGAACAGCTTTTCGCCGAGGATCCGCTGTGGCGGCCCAGGGCCAGACGTTTCGCGGAAAAAGTCAAAGACGTCCTGGAAATAATACCCGAAGATAAAATCAGCCGCGCCGACCTTTCGCAGGCCTTTTCACCCTGCAACAACCCAAAATCTAATATCCAAAATCCAATATCCAATATCCGGCCTCCGAAATCCATCCGCGTTACCTACCACGATTCCTGCAGGGCCTGTCATGGCCAGGGCATAAGAAAAGAGCCGAGGCTGGTGCTGGAAAAAATTCTGGGGAAACATTTCGTGGAGATGCCGGAGTCCGACTGGTGCTGCGGGGGTGCCGGAACCTTTGCTTTCACCCAGCCCGCCCTTTCCTCGCTCATACTCAGGCGGAAGATTTCGAACATCGCCTCTGTACAGGCGGATGTGGTGCTTGCCGGATCGACCTCATGCCTCATCCAGCTGGCGGCCGGACTCAAAAAAATGCACACAAAAGCCAGGGTGATGCATTACAGCGTCTTCATCGATAATCTGACTCGTGAAAAATGATAAAATGCCGCATCTGTGCAGTAATCGCCGTCCGGCTGCGTCATCGGAAAACAACGGCGGATTACGGCCTCCCCTGAAACGGCAAAAATTATGGCAAGGGTCGACGAGCTTGAGCAAAGACTGAACCTTCTGGTGCGCTTCGGCGGAGCCATCGGCACCGAGACCCACCTGGACCGCCTTCTGGAACTGATAGCGGATCAGGTCCGCCAGGTCCTGGCCGGCGACCGCTGCACCGTTTTTCTTACGGACAGCGATACGGGCGAGCTCTGGTCCAAGGTGGCTCACGGCATGGGCCAGACGGAAATCCGCGTGCCGATGGGAAAAGGCATCGCCGGGATAGTGGCTGAAACCGGACAAGCCATAAACATCCCGGATGCCTATACCGACCCCAGGTTCACCCACGACATCGACCGCGTCACCGGCTACAGGACCAAGAACGTGCTGGCCGTCCCGCTCAAAAACATCAGGGGCGATACCATGGGAGTTTTTCAGGTCCTGAACAAAATAAACGGACCTGCCTTTGATGCCGACGACGAAGGCATACTGATGCTGATGGGTTCGCTCGCTGCTTCCGCAGTTGAAAATGCCAGGCTTTATGAGAACCTGCGCAAGTCCCAGTTGGAAACCATTTACCGTCTTGCGGTAACCGCCGAGTACCGGGATCAGGAGGACACCGCCGCGCACCTTCGCCACATAAGCGGTTACTCGCACCTGATAGCAAAGACATACGGCCTGTCAGCGGCCGAAGTCGAAGATATCCGTTATGCAAGCCCTCTGCACGACATCGGTAAAGTCGCCATATCCGACGCCATACTTCTGAAGCCGGGCAAGCTGACTCCTCCGGAATATGAAGAGATGAAAAAGCACGCCATGTACGGAGCGAAGATTCTCAGCAACGCGGAAAGCCGTCTCCTGCAGGTGGCCTGCAGGGTCGCGTGCGGCCACCATGAAAAATTCGACGGCACGGGATATCCCTCGCAGGTGAAAGGCGACGCCATACCGCTGGAAGCAAGGATAGTAGCGGTAGCCGACGTGTTCGATGCCCTCTGCATATCCAGGGTCTACAAGCCGGCATGGGAGCCGGACAGGGCGCGTGATTACATAGTAGCCGGGGCCGGGAAAGCCTTTGATCCGGATGTGGTGAACGCCTTCCGGTCCACATACGACGAAATAAAGCGAATCCACGCCGACCTCGCAAATACCGGCGCTGCATCTGCGCAGAGATAAGCAAAACGGCCTAAAAAAGGGAAAGGGGGATAAATCCTGTTTTATGGAGATGAAGATAACG
>JBDRGJ010000379.1:0-6464 GCA_043817835.1 bacterium | reverse complement strand
CCCACGCCAGTTTTTTATTTTTTTCTCTTAAATCCATTTTGCAGACATTGTATAATAAAGTTATCTATAATTTCAGTCATAGTCCCCATGCTGGAACCGGAAAAATCCCGACGGCGCAATGTGTCGGATCCGTTCTCGCGCAATTCGTAAACCCAGCTCTTTCAGAGCGGTCTCCGTAGGCGGGGCGTTAGCCCCCGCCTTTGGATAATAAATTTGCCTAATTGAGTTCATCCCCATCCCAAGGAACGGAGCATTCTGCGAAAGGGCGGGGTAAAGCCTTCCATGACAAATCCGGGAATCTCTGTGGTTGTGCCGTCGTTTGAACGGCTCGGTCTGCTGGAAAACCTGCTGAGAACGCTGGCGCGGGAAAGTAACGGGCTCGCGGTATCGTCCGAAGTGATAGTGTCGGACTCAAGTCCCGAGCCGCTTGTCCCGGCTGTAAAAGGACTCTGTGATTCATTTTCAGCGCGTTACCTGCGCAGCCGGTCGCGCAATCCCGCGGTTTCCAGAAACGACGGGATTGGAGCGGCCATCTATCCGGTCATTCTTTTTGTGGATTCCGACTGCGAAACGGAACCGGGACTGCTCTCGGCCCATATAACTGCCTACCGTTCCGCAAAAATCGGCGGAGTGGCGGGAGTAACAAAATTCGTGGGAGAAAGCGGACTGGGATACAGATTTATGGAGTGTACGCCGTATATCCGTCCCTTCCTTTTCCCCATCACAAGGGAAAAGGTTTCCTGGGCGCCTGCTTCCAATATTTCCTACCGCAGGGAAGCGCTGGATAAGGCCGGAGGCTTTGACGAATCGATACCTGCAAACGGCGGGGAGGACGTAATGCTCGGATGGCGGGTAACCGGCGCCGGTTACGATATTTTGTGCAGTCCGGAAGCGGCGGTTACGCACACGAAGGAAACGTGGAACAGTCTTACTGCCGCGATGCGCAGGGCCGTCAAATGGGGCCGGGCAGACTGTCATATCGTGATGGCGTTTCCTTCCCGCACGCGGAGAAAATTCCATTGTGCCGCCCTTTTGTTCCTCTTTTTTCTGCCGTCGGCAGCCTTTTTGGCATTCTTTTTCGGGAGACTCTGGTTTTTTGTGCCTGCGGGCTGGCTGGCGGTAGTCGTTGCTTACAAGGCTCTGTACGAAACATCTTCCAGACAAGCCGCGGCGCCATTTCTCCTGCGCATGGGGGGAGCGCTCCTGATACTTGCCTTTGAGATTTCCCATGTGCTGGAATGCCTGCGCCGCATGCCCTCCGCGGTTTTTCTGGCGCCAGCCCACGATGATTATGGAAGATCTGAATAGCGCTGCCATCCCCCAGTTTCCTGCTTCCTTAACTGGAACATTCTGGGGCATTACCACCTTCTTTAACCCCTGCCGATACGGGAATAAATACGAAAACTACCGTATCTTCAGGGAGAACTCCCAGAGACAAGGACTTAATCTCCTGGCAGTTGAGCTTGCCTTTGATGACGATCCCTTTGAGTTAAAGAATAAGCAGGACGCGGAAATCCTCATTCAATTAAGAGGAACCAGAAAAAAAAACCTTATGTGGCAGAAAGAGCGCCTCCTCAATATAGGCCTGAAACACCTTCCCCCCGACTGCGACAAGGTCGCCTGGATTGACTGCGATATCATCTTTAAGAATGACAATTGGATAGAAGAGACTTCAGGACTCCTGGAGAAACACATAGCGGTACAGCCGTTTGAGCTGTCTGTCCGCCTGGTTAAGGGCGTTTATGATATGTCAACGGATGACATAAAGACCCTTGCTTTCGGCAGGGATGATGGTCAGAAGTCGCACAGCGCGGGGTACCAATTCTTCAGAAAGGGCGAGTTCGGCCATTCCGGTTTCTGTTGGGCCCTGAGAAGGTCGGTAATTGAAAAACATCCCTTCTACGATCGCCTGGTCCTGGGGGCGGCTGATACTCTTCAGGCGGCTGCCTATTTTAAATTCGAAATAGATGCCGCTCTCCGGCGGTGGGTGAGCAATGATTGTCCTGAAGCCATTCTCCCGGATTATTCCGCATGGGCCGATAGGATATACAGTGATATAAAGGGAAGCGTTTATTATACGGAAGGGACATTGCTGCACCTCTGGCACGGCAAAAAAAGAAACAGGATTCAGGGGCATGAGCTTAAAGTGCTTTCTTTGTTATCATTTAAACCATCCCGGGATATCAGGATCGGCCCGGGGGATATCTGGGAGTGGTCTTCGGACAAGCCGGAGCTGCATGAAGCAGTCGCGGATTTTTTCCGCTGGCGCAACGAGGAAGGAGACAGCATAACCCTTGTCTCAATTATTCTTGATAAACTCTCCGACACCCAAATTGTTCTTGATAAACTCTCCGAGACTCAGACCAGGCTTGCTTATATTGAATCAAGCCACGATTATAGACTGGCATGCGTGCTCAGGCAGATCTGTCATATTGTTCTGCCTTCTCGAAAGATACGACAACTGATTATTTCCTTGGCGCTGTTTATATGGAAAAGAATACCCGTGGAATTATTATGCCGGATAAAACCCTCGCGGGTCTAAAAAATTTATACATTCCAAAAAACGGCTAACAGCGCCGTTTTTCGGAAGCATTTCGACTAAACGATGAAAAATGTATTTGCAAGTCCGGCTTAAATCAGCCCCCCTCACCCCATCCCTCTCCCACGAGGGAGAGGATAAAGGTGAGGGTGAAATTTGCAAAATTGGGCAAAAAGGCTCAGGCCGCCCCAGCGGGTAAGGCCGGTTTTCTCGAAGAGAAATCGGAATTTTCGAAGCCCTCTGGGCATATTCCACAATCATACCCAATAGGACGGTTTCTAGAAAAGCAGTTTGTCGTCGGTAGTGCATGAAAATTAGCCGTTATTCAAGTCAAGACATTCATAGATACTTTATGCCTAACCTGTGCGGAGCCTGGGCTGTTTCAGGCGGCCCGATTGAAAGATGCCTGAGCGAGTCCGACAAAAACGCCATGCTGGCCCAGCTGCCGGGAGGGTCGCACGGGCTGGATCAGTTCTCCGCCGGGCCTCTTTGGCTTGCAGCGGGCGCCGGAAACATGGCGCATGACGGCGGCTCCTGCCTGGCCGTTGAGGGTGATATCGCCTTTGAGGAGGACGGCCCGCAAAATCTGGAGAAGCTTCTTAAACAGCAGAAGTCCCGTCCGTCGTTCGATGTTTTTTTAAGCGGGCACTACTCTCTGGTCTGCGCCGACACCGCAAGGAATGTCCTGATACTGCTCCGCGACTATACAGGCGGAGGGCTGCTTTTTTACATCCGCTCCAAGGACCTTCTGCTTTTTTCCGTCTCTACGCGGCCCCTTCTGGCCCACAGCCGGGTCCCCAGAATGCTTGACCCGGAGGCCGCAACCGAATTCATGCTTAACGGTTTTTTGTCATTCGGAACAAAAACGCTGTTTTCCGGGATTCAGCTGATTCCTCCGGGACATATTCTGGAAGCGTCCCGGGACGGGATACAACAGCGCAGGCACTGGAAACAACTGCTTAAACCTCCCGACACAAATCCGTTGGACACTCCCCGCAGGCTTAGACAATCCCTTATTCATGCCGTGAAACTTGCGATAGGAAGCGACAGCGAGGCGGCTGTTTCGCTTTCCGGAGGAAAAGATTCCTCGGTCATAGCCGCCTGCGCCGTTGAATTGCTCGGCCCTAAAAACGTCCACGCCTTCACTTATGAGTTCCAGGACCCTTCCCATCCGTCTGAAGCGCCTTATGCGCGGCAGTTCTGCCGTCATCTGAGAATTCAACATCACACTGTAAAAATAACCTACCGGGATTATCTGGACGCTATTCCGGAAACCCTGTGGCGCATGGAAGTTTTTTCTCATGTCGTGCAGGCAGCCCGTATCCCGTTTATTGCGAGAGCGGCCAGGAAAGCAGGTTTTGCAAAAATCCTTGACGGACACGGCACTGAGGCTGTTCTGGGCCTCGTTAGACATTATGAATATCTGGACAAAGTCGCTCAGGTCCTGCCTCTGGTCAGGTGGCCCGGCCTGACACTGCGATACTGGAAGCTTGCCGTTTCGCCCCAAAATCCCTGGAGTGAGCTGGCGCGCATTCTGGCCGGTAAAATATGTCCCGACCTTACGCACCTTACGCCGCCTCCTCCCGTGCTGTACCATCTGATCCTATGCGTCCTGCAGCATAACAAAATTATCGGGGACATTTCGGTTTTTTATCCTCCAAGCCTGCGGGAGCTGGTGCGCAGGGCTGTGATTTCTCCGCACGTGTGCGAGACCGTTCAGGAGATCAAAGATCTGCCTCTTTCCGTCCAGCTGCAATACCTTAATTACGGTTGTCTTGCGCTCCAGTCACAGTATCCGCGCCTAATGCCGTTGGCCCGCGCTACCGGAGCCTCGCTGGTCGCACCAGCGGCATTCCTGCATCCGGCCTGTCTTCCCGCGCAGTTCTGGCAGAGTTGGCGGCCGGGCAGGAAGCTGCTTCAGGAAGCGATGAAAAATCATGTTCCGGAAGCAGTCTTTAATCGTCCGACGGACCTTTTGCTTACCTGCAACTCGGAATCCTGGGTGTCTGAAATTATGCGGTTTCTGGCGCCCGTTGTGTCGCAATCCCGGGATTATCTGAAAGTGCGCTATTTCGAAAAGTTCGATATCGCGCGCAAAGGCTTTAGCGAGAATCTGAGGTCATTAGGCCCGCCCTATACGCCTTTCGGACTGACGAATATGAATCTGCTGGCTTTATGGCACAGGTGCCATGTGGAACTTCCCCTGAGGACAATTCCCCCGGACTGGGCAATCTTGAAAAGCGGTAAGTGATAAGCGGCAAGTGGCAAGTACAAAAACATATGAAAAATTTGATGAATCGTCGGATACTGTTAGTTGCGGGCGTTTGCGGAGTTGCCATGCTGCATTGCCCTGCATACGGCGAGCCGGTCCGCCACTACTCCTCCGGCGGGCAAGTAAAAGTCAATGTGAGCATCCGGGATAATCTGATTGATACTATCTTCCACATTGGCAAGGGAAAAAAATATTTTAAAAAGGAGGGGCTGGACGTCCGCCTGGTCCCGATGAAAGGCGAAAAAACAACCGCTTTCAATGCCCTTGTCAACGGGACGGTGGATGTTACCATGTTGATATTCTCCGTAAATAACATCGGCCCCATGCGTGAATCAGGGGTAAGAATTGTGGCAGGCTGCACCGGTATTGTCAAAGGGAAGCCCGGTTACCAGTATTATCTTGTGAGAAAGGATCTGGCCGGCGGGATTAAGACCTTTGCCGCCCTTAAGGGCAGAAATGTCGCGATACCTTCCGCGGGAACAATGATACACATAAGATTAATGAGAGAGTTGGATAAGGCCGGATTGAGCGAAAATGATTTCACCGGCAGGTTTATTCCGGGTAATTTATTGCCGGCCATGTTTGTCGGCAAAGCGATTGATGTGGGCATCCTGGAGGAGCCTTTAGCCGGCCGGGTCATCCGTAAAGGCCTGGCGGAAGTGTTTGCAGGAAGCGATATCTCCGATGAGACAGCGCCTCTTGCCATGCTTTACTATTCCGGACGTTTCATGAGAAATAAACAGGCAGCCAGGGGCTTCATGACAGCGTACCTGCGCAGCGTCAGGGAATTTTACAGGGCCACGCCGAAGGAGATCAGTGATATTGTTAATAAAACCTGGGGCATGTCGATTGACGCGGATGTGCTTTACAGGCTGCATGCGATAGCGGACGGTAAAATCGACGCGCAGTCGCTGATGTCGGCCCAGGAATACGCGCTTAAAAAGGGCTGGATAAAGACAAAAGCGGACGAAAAATACATCGTTGATTCATCATATATCCGGTACGCCAATGAGGTTCTGAAAAATGAAGACAGGGCGCGGGAAAAGGCCCGAAGATGATTTCCCGGCTGAAATATTTTACATTCTTTTAAACAGTTCCGCCTTCTTATTTTCTGAAAGAAAAACGCACGTATAATTTTTCTTGAGCACCTGTTCCAATGCAGAGGCGCAGGAATCCGTGTTTTCCGGCTTGAAATACCACCTGAATACATAGTCAACTTCTGCCCCGGTCGTTTTTTCATACCTTTCAATATCGGCACAGGGCGGATGTCTGAAAGCATCTCCAAGATTGCCCGGGCCTTTGTCGGTCCATTTCAAAGGGAAATAACCGGTAGAAGCTTCATAGTTTTCAAAAATGACCAGGGGTTTTTTGATGCCAAGGTAGTTCGAAAAGTGCAGATGGAACCAATTCCCCGAATAATTAAGGGGTAAAAGGGTTCTATTAGGGGCTAAATATTTTTCAACTGAACAAAGTTCGCGGATATCCGAGTCAATTTGCCTGGAAACCTTCCAATGATATTGCATTAACGTTAAGCTGACCACAAGCAGAATGCACGCGGAACCTAATTCGATAAAGCGGGGCAAACGCGCTGCAGAATACCAGAGCAACAAGCCCATAAAAAAGAAAAGACCTATCCGGACGGAAATTATTCCA
>JBDRGJ010000378.1:0-4410 GCA_043817835.1 bacterium | reverse complement strand
AGGTTTAGAACGAATGTTTGCTCTTCCCCACCGTAAACAGTCCTTAAAGCCTTAGCTTTTGCAACAAGTTTTTCCACCGACTTACCCGTTATTGACTCACCTTTCCGCGCGTAGAGGGCGGTTTCAAAAGCATTAGCCAGGTTGCGGGGCGCGGTGTTGCGGCGCACTGAAACAGCCACAAACTCCGGCGGGTTGTGGGCCGCGAAGGTATTCTGCTTTCCGGTAGGCTCGGCAACCACAAAACCTTCCAGGAAGGCTCGCAATCCTCTGGCGGCCAGCTCTTTATCATCCTGTAGATTTTCCACTAATTTCCCCCAATCCACCACGGCATAGCGGTAGAAGCAGGCGGAATTAAATTCAACCGTGCCCATCATATCAGCGCCGGAGCTGTCCTCAGGTTTAAGGTCGTCAACCGCGGTATAGAAGTCGAACTCTCTTTCAACAGAATGGGTTGAAATAGCGTGCGCCACCTGGCAAGCGGCGTTCTGGTTTTTCTCCGGCATATCCGCAAGCATACGCCCGAAAAGCGCTACATCAACGGCCTTCCCGCCATTAAAGATGGCATCAATTTGTTCTTGAACTTCTTTGGGAGCGCCGCCGGCGGCTTCCTTTTTTTTATTCCCTTTCTTCTTCCCATTTTCTCCGGCTTCTTCTTTGACAGGGATAATTTGATCCCAGTACTTATTGATCGTCTCAGCTAATGCCGCGATTTCCCTTTGTCCAAGGAAAAGCAAGTATTGTGTTTTATCACCTTCCGCCGCTTTGAGCTTAACGTAAGACAATGCAATTTCCGCCTTGGCCATGACTTCAGCTTCAGAGTCCTTGCGTTTCCCTTTAAGCAAATCGGCAATAGCCTGATACACTCGCTTTGTCCGGACGCCAAGATCATCAGAATTAAAAAAGCCTTCGTCTTTTTTCTGGTCAAAATACCCCCGCACAGCGCGTTTTAGGCATTGGCTGGAAATACGGGCGCGGCGAGTGCCTCCGAAAAAGGCGTCTTTGGGAGCGCCGGAATCATCCCTGTTCAGGTTCGAGGGAGCGAAGTTCTGCAATGCGTGGATTTCTATCAAGGTTTTCATTTGTTTATTTCTCCTGTGTGTTAACTTGTGTTTTATCACTTATATCCCGATAGAAGTCGCGGGCCCAGGCATTCTGGGTGCGCTTCCGGTCGTCATTCCAATACAGCAACCCGGTTAATAACGATTCATAGTTGATGGGTTGTTCCTTAAGCAGCGCCATCATCTGGCGCAGCCGGTATGCCAACTGTTCCTCGTCGGCATCCAAGAGGGTTATAAAACGGCGCTCTGTGCTTGCGGAGTTTGTTATTTTTGCGCAAGCGGCTCCAATAGACTGTGGAGCACCGGGCCTTCCTTCCCGCCAATGTGCCGCCCATAAACCAGCCACAAGATAATACATTTCCCTCTTCCACTGGTTCTCTTCACCTTTTAGAAACGGCTCAACATAGGGATATGCTGGAACATACGCCCCCAGCTCAAAAGCAAGACTGCGGCGCAATACGGCCTTTGCCTTTCTGCCTTCCTCGTTCAATTTTTCCAGCCACGCAATAAAGCCACTCATTGATTTACCTCCTGCTTTTTGTATTTTCCTATTTCGCATTCCAATTCTTCCACTTTGTCCCGCACCGCGCCTTCGGCTTTTACAAGTGCGCGAATTGCCCAGGCATCCCCCGCTGAAATAGAGGCGGCATATTGTTCCCAAACCGTCTTCAAAGTGTCCAGCACATGGGTCAGCCACCTGCAACGGATTTCATCGGGGTCACGGTCAGTCGCGTAGTCTCCTAATATCTCATGGAAGTGGGACTCCAATATGGACCAATAGCGCGGAATTGCCGGAATTTGCTTTATGAATTCACTTACATCTCTTTTATCCGGCTTTCTTTCCCCTCGGCTTAAAAGAAATTGCGCGAAGCAGGAACATGACGTCCACAGGGCTTTTTGAACGTGGTTTGCATCTTCAAGAAGTTGGTGGATTTCAGCCCGAATAAAACGATCTCCCGACAACGCCGACGGCAGGACAAAACGTTCCATACGCCAAAAGCTAACATTCGCGCTTGGCGGATCATATCGCAAACCAAGAGCCAGAACCGACTCAGGCATCTTATTAATCTTATTCCCGGCTAATTTAATAGCATTTTGAATCGTTAAAGGGGCAAACCCGGAATCATCAGGAAGTAAAGAGTCAAAGTCGCGCCACACCCCTTTATCTTCCCGGAACTGGACGGGCAAGACGCCATGAATTTCACTGAGCCTGTATGCCTGCATAGGGTCGGGGGTTTTTGAGGAATTATCAAAACCCTGCCCGGAAACAAACCGCATGGTTGCCACACCGGGTGCTTGCACATCCTGAAGAAGTATCATCCTGGACTGCCATGTATAGAGGTCCGCATAGCCAGACGCCATACGTTTTGAACTCTTAAGTGGAAGTTTTTTCGGTTCACGCTCCCACAAAGCTGAATCCCCCGTCATCACATCTCGATTTGGGTACGGAACTAAATTATAACAGAGTGTTTCATGCAACTCCCGGCCTAATGGGATGCACATTATTGCGTTTGAAGACGGAGACGGATAATAACCCCGGCCTCCAGCAATTGAAAAATTCATGGTGGAAAGCAAACACCGAGCGCACTTTTGCACCGCCATCTCACCAGGATTATTTACGTCGGTGTGATCAAAAAGGACCTTATTAGACGGGGCATTATATTCAGCTGTCAGTTTTGTCCATGGTTCGATCTCATCTTCCGGAACATACGGATTTTGTCCGAAAGGATACTTCTCATCAAACAGGTAAAATCTATCCCGCCATTTCTTCAAGTAAGCCCGTATTTTATCTTCCGGCAGGCCTGCTTTAAACAACTCTTTGGCCTGGTCTATATCCGTCGGGCCTTCCAGTGCGCGATAAAGCACGGCTAGTAAAAAGCGATGTAACGCCGCAACAACCAGCGGGGACTGGTCTTCTATGGCCGCAATCTCTCTGGAGCGTAATAGAGTCTCCATAATCCCCAACTCGCCGCGGGTCCCGTTCAGGAACCGTACAGGGATCCATTTTTCGTCAATAAGATTAAATTGGCTCATTTGGTCTCCTTTGTTTCATAAACAAGTCCCAAATCTTTATCAAGACGCACGGAGGAATCCGCGGTCCAACGCCCATGTTGATCTAAAATCAGAGGGAAGCAATTGCGCAAAAGCGGAGATTGCTTCCAGCTTTCCGGGACTCCCCCGCTTTGAAGTTTCGCGACGACTCCTTTGCGCGACAGGCTAAGAGCCCGCAGGAACCAAGCCTCCGCCTGTACATCTGATAATGGAACCTGATCAAGGTTATCCCCCGAGAATAGCGGGATTACAACAGCGGAATTACCGCCAAGTCTGGTTTGAGCCATCAAAGTTTTATGAACGCCGGGCTCATCCTCATCATAGAGAACAAATTTTTCCGGCTGATTCCAGGATGCGTCATCGGGAAATCCAATTATGGCCTGGTTGGCCTGGCATTGCTCGGCAAAAACCTCTCCCTCTTCATTAATTCCGGCCTTTTCCAGACGTTCCCGCAACGACTCCGGAACATCCGCCTGTCCTTCATATACCGCCTGCACCAGAACATCAATATCATTCGGCAGCGCTATGTTTTTCAGTGTACGGAGCAGGCTCCAGGTACGCAACAACAAGTCTTCACGGTATATAGCGCTCCACCATAATGGTTTTTCAAACGACGGCGGCTCTTCCCCCGCAAGACCAGCGACTATAAGCGTAGGTTCGGGAACAGGCCTGGGCCCGCGCGCGTGACGCCACAAACGCCCAGCCCGCTGAAGAACGAGGTCAATCGGCGCCAGGTCGGTTACGATCAGGTCAAAATCCAAATCAAGGCTTTGCTCGGCAACCTGTGTGGCAATAAGGATTTTTCTACCCTTACGTATTCCACTTTTGTTAAATAATTCCAAAACCTGCTGCTCACGTTTCTGCCTGCTATCGGCGGAAAAACGCGCGTGAAAGAGTAATATTTCCGTCCCGTCGGGAAGCCGTTTCCCGACACGCTGACCATCGCACTCCACCGCTTCGCCGGCGGGGAAAAGACGATATAAGTCCTGCGCACGCTGCACCGTATTGACCAAAGCCAGGCCCATCCCGCCATTGGGAAGATGCCTCTCCAGCGCGGCCTGTATATCCGTAAGATCCGCCGGGATAGCAACCAGCCGCAGCGTACGACGGAGTGACTGTTCAGCTTTAAAATGCACCTGCTCCACTTTTGCCGCGCCCTGACGAAACACAGAAAGCCGCGGATATTTTTTCTCCTGTTCAGGCAACTCGGCATTTACAACTTTAGCCAGCTTGCGCCGGAAAGATGGAGACAGCGTAGCCGAAAGAAGCACCACCGAAGAGCCCATTGCCAGAAGCCAGC
>JBDRGJ010000377.1:0-2065 GCA_043817835.1 bacterium | reverse complement strand
ATGAAAGTGTGACAACCACGTAACATTATAATATCAATAGTAAATACAGGATATGTTACGTATAGGTAGGTGAAGGATGCAAGATTTACCGGTGAATGAACGAGACAATTCTGGTAACGGATTTTTCGTGGTGTTCTTCCTGAAGTCAGTAGATCCAGAACATCGACGAAAATACAGGATTTCAATGCATAATAAACACAATTTCCAGTTGGCGACAAACATTAGCGCCACACCTCACAGCCTGTGATAAAGATGCAATTGACACAAAGGATCATTCTTAATATACTCAGCGCCCGGTTAAAGAATTTCTATCAATTCAATCGCAGATCAAACCGGGCTGAATAAGACAAGGAATGAGTTAAAAAAACACAGGAGGAATCTATGACAATTTTTACGCAACAAGGAGATCACGAAGATCTATTCTTTAAAAAGAAGGACGAGGAATTTATCAAGACCCTTCGAGAAAAAGCCGCCAAGGATTCAAATCAAAAATACCGAAACGAACACAAGGGACACTGTTTTCGCTGCGGGAGCCAAAGTCTGGCAGAAATCAGGCACGGCGATATTACTGTTGATGTCTGCATCAACGAGGGCTGCGGTGCCGTCCACCTTGACCCGGGTGAACTGGAGGCTATCCAGCAGGCTTTTCCCAGGAATCAGAACCCCATATCAAAAATGACTAATGCCCTCTTCTCGGTATTCAAAAGCTGATTTTTCACGCCATGAAAACGCCTATCAACCACAGGTGTCCCGTTCACTTTGGACAGACTGGATCGAGGATATGATGAAATCCGGGAAGGAGAGTATGTTCTACTCTCCGTTTCCGATACGCGTGAAAGCCGCTCAGCCCCTAAGTGTAGGTACGCCTATGTGATAAGCCCTATATTATCGAGAAACTTGGACTCGCAATGAAGAGTCTATACTCCCGGAAGGCCCTGATGAAAACTTGACATCTACCGGGGCGCAATTAAAATATAAGCGTACTTTTTACGACCGGTTTTAGAAGTCGGCTAATGCACCGATCATGTGGAGGAATTAAAAAATGAAGCGAGTGTTGTTGTTCTTACTTACCAATATCGCCGTGCTCATTGTCCTGAGTATTGTTTTGAGGCTGTTGGGTGTTGACCGCATTCTGGACGAAAGCGGCGCTGGCTTGAATTATCGGAATCTACTGCTCTTTTCAGCCGTATTCGGTTTTGGCGGATCTTTTATTTCGTTGGCCATTTCCAAATGGATGGCCAAAAGGGTCACAGGGGCCCAGGTGATCACACAGCCGCGTTCCGCGAACGAAATATGGCTGGTGGACACATTGAAGAAGCAGGCACAGATGGCCGGGATCGGGATGCCGGAGGTCGCCATCTTCGACTCCGACGCGCCCAATGCCTTTGCCACCGGCATGAACCGGAACAAAGCGCTGGTAGCCGTGAGCACCGGGCTCTTGCGCAATATGAATCAAGCGGAAGTCGAGGCGGTGCTGGGCCATGAAGTGAGTCACGTGGCCAATGGCGACATGACTACACTGACGCTGATTCAGGGCGTCGTCAATACGTTTGTTATCTTTATCTCGCGTGTGGTTGGTCATTTTGTGGACCGCGTGATTCTGAAAAATGAGGAAGGCCACGGCCTGGGCTTTTTCATCACGACCATCCTCGCTCAGGTTGTCTTCGGTATTCTGGCCAGCGTCATTGTCCTTTGGTTAAGCCGCAAACGTGAGTTTCGAGCGGATGCCGGCGGCGCGAAACTGGCGGGCACAGCCAGCATGATCGGTGCGCTGGAAAAACTCAAAAAAGGTATTCAGGAACCCCTGCCGGAGCAGATGTCCGCATTCGGCATATCCGGTAAGCCCTCGAAGCGTGGCCTGAAGCTCCTGTTCATGAGCCATCCCCCCCTGGAAGACCGCATCGAAGCGCTAAAACGCTCCGGCGGAATGTAAGTGAGTGAATTGTCAGGCGTGACACGTAAAAACAGGGAACGTGCCGTTCCCTGTTTTTTGTTTTTATCCTCCAGCCGGTAAAAAACGATCTCATACTCGCCCTGTTCGATCCGTAATGCTCAGTTATGACAT
>JBDRGJ010000376.1:0-2288 GCA_043817835.1 bacterium | reverse complement strand
TTGGCAAGAAACTTGTTGCCGAGCCCCTCTCCCTTGCTTGCTCCTTTGACCAGCCCGGCTATGTCCACAAATTTAACGAAAGCAGGGGTCTTTTTTGGAGGCTTGAAAATATCGGAAAGACGGTCCAGCCGCTTGTCCGGTACCGGCACCACGCCCACGTTGGGGTCTATTGTCGTGAAAGGGTAGTTGGACGCGGCTGCGCCCGCGCTGGTCAGCGCATTGAACAGGGAAGATTTGCCCACGTTGGGCAGTCCGACTATTCCTATTTCCATTAAACGGAAGGATACGGTTTATGCCTCCGTGGCAAACAACCGGATTTTCAGGATTGCACGGGATTCGAATCCGTTATCTGTCTTGAAAGTGCGGCACTGCCCGTACTTTCAGCCTCGGCTCCGCCGTACTCCCGGCCTCTGGCGCTGTCGGGCGGTGCTGGCGTCTTGAAAGTGCGGCACTGCCCGTACTTTCAGCCTCTGGCGTCTTGAAAGTGCGGACCCGACGGTTCCGGCTTTTCGCCGGAAAATCTGCTTTCAGGCCGTTCTCCGTCGGAAAATGACTTTGACCGGCATGCATACAGTTACATCTGTTGACATCTGTTTCTGCTGAAAGTTGGCACAAATCTGGCACAAATTTTCGCCGTTCTCAGAACGAGTTCGACGAACCGCCCCTTTTTCCCCCGCCTAAACCAACCGCTAAGCTTCTTTTTTGATGACTTACATGAATTATAACATAAAGGATTAGTTCTTATGGCTCTGATGCTGTCATCGGCTGAATCAAGCCGTCACAACGCAGAAGCTGGGACCCGGGACCGCCCGGCACATTGTCAATGTGCTGGGCCACGGCTACAAGTTCGAAGAGTAACCCTCCGACTCTCCCCACAATCCTCGCAGTTAAGCCGGATTTAAGCGTATCATCAGCCTGCCTACAACCATTCCTGTTAACCTATAAGCATGAACAGGATGATGCGCAGAGGAGGGTTTATGCGGAACATAAAAATAGCAGCCGGCGTTTTTATCGCCCTGCTCCTGACATCATCCCCTCTTTGCGCCGCCAACGGGTTTAAAGCCATGGCCAAAGAACTTTCCCGGGCCGCCGGGAGCGCCGGTATTGAGCGCGTCGCTGTTCTTCCCTTCGTTGCGGCGGACGGCAGCAGCGCCAAAGACGGGTGGAATATTTCGGAGAAACTGATAACCCAGGTCGTGCGCGTCGGGCAGGTTCAGGCCGTCGAGCGCTCCCTTCTGCGCAATGTCATGGAGGAGCATCATCTGGCCCAGACCGGCATGATCGATCCGAACATGCTCAAGAAAATCGGGAAAGTCTTTTCCGTGGAAGGGATCGTGACCGGAAGTTTCGTGACCCTGGACGAGAAGGTCGTTGTCAATGCCCGGCTCATCAATGTTGAGACCGGCGTTATTATAGCGGCCGTTGAACGCCAGGCTGACCGGGAGTGGTTTGACGCGACAGGATCGGACCGGTCCGATAGTCGGCTGGCTTCGTTGTGGGTGCCTGTGCCGGAGTTCACGGTCGAGGCTCTTTCTCTTCCACCGGAGGTTTCATCCGAATTGCGGGACGCTCCTACTGATAATTCCTGTGAAGGGGCATCGGAGCGCGTGGACCGCATGGAAAGCCGGATACTGGACATCAAAGCCCGGTATTGGGCCGACCAGCTTAAAAAGGGAGCATCTCTGGCCGGTCTAAAAGCCAATCCGGGCTCGACCATATCGGACCCTTCTCTCAAAAAAGCCTTTTATGACCGCATGAAGTACTGGTATGGGCTTGAAAACGTGCCCGCACTGACGCCATCCGAGCTGCAGCGTTTCTTCTCCATCGACGGGAAGGCCTATTCGCTGTATCGGGAATGCGCTGTGTAAGGAGGAGCTTATGGGAAGAAAACTGCTTGTGATAGATGACGATCCCGCTGTACGGGGCGTGATCCGCAGGGTATTGCAGGAAGCCGGTCTTGAAGTGATAGAAGCAGCGGATGGCCGGGGAGTTGCGGATCTGGTCAGGCGGGAGCGCCCGGCCTTGGCCTTATTGGACATACACATGCCCCATCTGGACGGGATCGCGGCTTTGAGCGAGATTCTGGATGCTGCTCCGGGCATGGCCGTCGTTATGGTCTCCGGCGATGATGATTTAAGGCTGGCCAAGATGGCCATGGATCGGGGAGCTTGCGACCACCTGACGAAGCCTTTGGATCTGCGAAGCCTGCGGATGTCCGTAAAGGCGTACATGCCGGACGGGGCATCCCGTTGAACGGAGGATGCGATGGAAGAACAAAACAGGCGGAT
>JBDRGJ010000375.1:0-2469 GCA_043817835.1 bacterium | reverse complement strand
GGCCGGCTCCGGGTGAAGACGCGGGAGCGGCTGAAGGAGGAGGATTCCCATCGCCCGCTTTATTTATTTATATTTCGGGGAGTTTCTATCATGACAGAAGAACAAAAAAATACTGAACCCGCAGACGAGTCCGGACGCGCTCCCAGATCCAGAAAGTTCTGGGCTGTGATGATAATACTGGACCTCGCACTTTTCGGAGCCTTTTCATGGGTTTTATACTCCAGGATTTCTCTCCATTACTGCGGTTCTGCAGGGGAAATGACCCCTGAGCCTGTTCCCGTGGAACTGACAAGGCCGGTTATGCCAAAGCCCATAGATCTGCCGCCAGCACTCGAAATCGTCAAAAGCACTCCGACAACCGCCTCTTCGACTGCCCCGGAGAGCGCCAGGGAAGTTTTTTCCGGCACCCGGACAGTGAAAGCTTCGGTGCCATCGGCTAAAAAAACTGCTTCAAAACCAACCGCCACAACGGAAACGGCGGCAAGCAAGCCGGTTCCCGCACCGCCGGTGCAAAAAGCCCGGCGGGTGGATTTTGAATACTGGAATCCACAGGCAAAAACCGCGGCGATGAGCGGCAGTTTCACGAAATGGAAGGACAGAGAAATGAAAAAAGAAGGGGGAACATGGAAGATAACGCTCTTTATCCATCCCGGAAAGTATCTCTACCATCTGAAAGTGGATGGAAAAAAAGTTCTGGACCCTTCCCAGCCCCTCAGGCAGAAAGGCGAATCCTACCTTGTTGTTATCCCGGATAACTGACCGGGGGGCTCAATCCGGTTATTCTTTTTGTAACAAGACGGCGGTAAACTTTTATTGCGACAGTCCCTGAACAAACTATGCCGGCCACAAAAAACCGGGTTTTATTTGCGGGATATGCCGCCCTTTTCTGCGGGCTGGCATTGCCGCTTTTTTGCGCGCAATCGCATGGTGAAAATATCTTCGGCCACACCCAGACGCTTCTCCCCGACGGCAACATATTCATAGCGGGAGGCTCGACCGCCGCCGTAGTGGCCGTCGACTCCGGACCGGCAACCATCGACATAGCCGGCGGAATATCGACAAACACAACGTCGCGCTACAATTTCAAAACAGCTCTTTTTGAAAGGAGGTCGGACCTGGAAACTACCCGTAAATTTCACACGGCGACGCTCCTTCATGACGGCAGGGTCCTGATAGCCGGCGGAGCCGACGAATTGGAAACTCCGACCGCCGACGCAGAACTCTATGACCCTGTTTCGGATTCGACTTCTCCGACCGCCAACACCATGACAGTAGCGCGCTGGTACCATACCGCGACGCTTCTTAAAAACGGCAGGGTCCTTATCTGCGGAGGACGCACGACCCAGGCCGCCGACAGCGCCACTGATGACTGCCGCCTGTTCGATCCCGCCACGAACAGCTTCAGCCAGACTGTGAACACGAACATGCAGGGCGCAAGGTCCATGCATACCGCCACGCTTCTCGCTTCCGGAAGGGTGTTTGTTGCGGGCGGCATCAATGATTCCGGGACATACATGTCCACTACAGAAACATATGACCCCGGCACCGACTTCTGGACCCCGGGATGGCCCCTGCTGGAAGACAGGGCCCATCATTCCGCCTCTGTGATGAACGACGGCAATGTCCTTATAGCCGGCGGATACAACGCGGTAAATAAGCAGGAAAACCAGGGGTTTCTGGAATCCGCTGAAATTTACAACCCTTTCGGCGGCAGGGTGACAACCCTTAAAATGCCCTACAGGAACTCACGGCAGGCGGCTCTTGTCCAGCCTGACGGCAGTGTCGAGCTCATAGGCGGGTTAGGCAACATCACCACTTCATACTTCACTCCTTACCTCACTCTGGCCTCAGGCAGCAAGGGATATTCGGACAATATTCCCACTTCATCCTGCACCGCCACGATAAACGGTTCCAGCATCATCCGTTTTCCGGTGGATACCGACCTGTCCTCTACGGTAAACGGGGTGGTGGTGGACGGAGACGCTCTTTTTTCAGTACCGACGCCCGTTCAGCCGCCTAATTCTCAAACCCCCAGCATAACCCTGAGCGATGCTAAAATATACATAAATGCCAGCACGGCTCCCTTGGACGGCGAGTATATAGGGATGTCTCCTGCCATTCCCTCAGGAAAATTAAAAACCACGCTGCAATTGACCAGTCCCGGCGGCACCATATTCTTTGAACCGAGGACAGTCTATCTGTCAAATACAGTATCACTGACGGGAGGCACAGCCCTTCATCCCTTTCTTTTATCGGGAGAATCCGCAGATTTGACAGGAGGCTCCTTGACAGGGGAAATAAAGATTTCCATGCCTACCACTGATCTTGGCGGGGATATAACGACAGGAACAGTCAAGATAATCGGCGGAAACATAGACGGCACACCGTTTTTTTCCATCAATAGTTTGACTTCAGATTCGGTTGATTTAACTACCACGGGGGCTGCAGCCCAGATAATACCGGATGGGA
>JBDRGJ010000374.1:0-5431 GCA_043817835.1 bacterium | reverse complement strand
TCCTTGCACATGACATCAAAAGGGAGGTTATAGCCGTGCTCTCGCATGAGACGGGCGGCTTCCTCCGGCTTAAGTCTCCAGCCAAAGTTAGTCCCCTGGCGGGAAGTCTCAAAATTGCCGGCCTTCTTAACTTTATCTATAAAACAGAAGACGCGCTTTTTCATGATATTTATTGCTCCTTAGCGAGCACGTTCTTGTTATGATATTTATTCCGGCCTCGCCGGTGTTTATCTCCTCGCCGCAGCCCAGAATTAGGAAGTTTGGAAGCAGCGTCCCCTGACTTATACTTTTCAACGGCCCTTCGGCGGCAGTGCGTCCAATTCGCGGCGCAGTTCCGCACGCAATTTCCCCTCGCTTGGCAGGCAGGTTTTGTAGCGGCTCGCGAATATGCGTTTCTTTTTATCATCAAGCACATACTTGACCACAGCCTCGTTCTTGTCAGTACACAGCAGCAGGCCGATAGTCGGGCCATCCCCCGGGCCGCCTACCTCGCGATCGTAATAATTCACATACATCAGCATCTGCCCCAGGTCTCCGTGGGTCAGTTTGCCGGTCTTCAGCTCGATTATCACGTAACACTTCAGCTTGATATGATAAAAGACCAGGTCGGGATAAAAATGGTCGCCGTCCAGCGTCAGTCGCTTCTGCCTTCCTACAAATGCAAAACCCTGACCGAGTTCGAGAAGGAAAGCCTGCAGCTTGCCTATTAATGCCCGCTCCAACTCGGTCTCGTTAAGCCGCTCCGATTCCGGCAGATCAAGGAACTCCAGCATTACCGGTTCCTTCAAAATATCGACAGGCCTTTGTACTATCTGCCCGCGTTTCGCTAATTCCAAAACCCCTTTCTTATCCCTGCTGAGCGCAAGTCTTTCATACAGCCCGCTGCCTATCTGCCGCTCCAGTTCTCTGCCGCCCCAACTGTTGTTCGCCGCTTCGATCTCATAGAACGCGCGGGCCTTTGCATCCTTAACACGAAGCAGCCACTTGTATGCCAACCAGGACAACCCGGAGTGCAGCACTCCCGGCTTCCAACCACCCGGCCGGGACGAAACCGTGCCCGTTTTCAATTTCCGACGCACTGCGTCGGAAATTGACAGTTCCCTGTACTTGCCCTCCAAAACCTGGCCTGTTAAGCGCGGGTATTCAAGATAGAAACGCCTGAACGTTTCAAGGCTGTCCACGGAATATCCCGTACCGTACTTTAAAGTCAAGCGCCGGGAAACGCCAAGCAGAAGGCTTGTTCCGTATCTGGCCGTGGCCCTGCCGCCCTGCTCTTCCTCCACTATCGCCCGCCCTACGAACCAATTGGATAATACATGGCCGGTATTCACGGACCGGACCACGACAGAGCGCGCAGCTTCCACTATGCCGCATATTTTCTCATACAGACCACCGGTTCGTTTATCCTTCATAATTCCCTCCCTGCCGTATAAATAGTGTAGACGACCACCGCGACAGCATCATGTCGCGGTATTTAGAATTATTTGCGATTTTATAAAGGGGTGGGACAGGTACAGGGAACTTACAGGACCTGGAAGGCTATATCACCTCAAAACCCCGCCACTCTTTGGCTTTTTTCAGGTCACGGGTAAGCACTATGGGATAGTTCCCGCCTATAGCCTTAAGCGTCTCTTTGGCCGGGGCGGCCTCCAGGTCCAATACCTTTTTCACCAGCCCGGAGATAAACGGAGCTATCCACTCGCTTATGCCGGCCTCGCCGGTGTTTATCTCCCGGTTATGCTTATTACGCTTAATTAAGCGATACTTGATCAGTTCGACGAATTCATTAAGAACTGGGACACATTACTTGAAAGAGGGATTTAAATCCGCAATTCAAGAGTATCCCGGGGAGTCTGAGGGAAATAAATTCAGGCACCCTTAGATATATTTAGTAATATATCACCAAGGGTAAAGAAGTTTTCAATAAGCCTTTCCATGTGCCAAAATATATTGACCCATTGTTTCACTTCATAAGAGGAGATTAATATGACCATGCCGAATCCCACCAAACCGGTGTCTTTGGAATCTATTACCCTTAGCCAATTGATTAGATTAAAGCTCATCCAAGAGGGCTACGCATATCTTGGCGCCCTCGGGTTAAGGAAGTTTTTAGACGCTGAATTAGCGGCTTATCAGCATGATGGCGGAAGACCCCCAGAAAAGAAATTCAGGATACCGAATGCAAAATATCCCCAGAATTCTGAGGGTCAGATGCGAAATGGAATTTACACCCAAAGAGCCATATATATCGGTTCAAGAAAAATACATATCTTTTATGAGGAGGCTCCCACAAAAGGCGGCAAAGATAAAACACGCTTGGGTGGTAGTATAGATTTGCTTGGGGTTGATAAAAAAGGCCGGATTTTTATCATAGAACTAAAACACTCACGTGACACGGCAACTTCGGTTTTGGAAACATTGTTTCAGGTTTTAATATATAGGGCATATTTCGCAAACAGAAAATTCCGCGCCCTTTTAACTCCGGTACTACAACATAGAATTAATCAATGTGAACCAGAAGAACGTGATCGCCGCGAGGCATTAATAAAAGCCCAATCAAATAAGAGAAGTTTTGCCGCAATTGCGGTTCTTCAAACTGGGATGCATCAACTAAAAACAGAAAAGACCTATTACACAAAATTGCTCACCAGATATTCCCATGAGGCCGTAGTGGGAGTTGTTTCAATTGATCAAAACATGGCCCACAAATGGGGTGGGGCATGGCTTGCTGGATGTCCTAAAAGCTGGTAGGGGAAGTCACATATTTATATTTCCCGCCATATTATTTTATTTACAGTCAGTATTTTGTCATAAATTTTTCTAAAGTCGTCGCGCCTTTTATTTTCTGTGTGGATAGGGATGGCGAATTTGGGTTGGGCGGCGGCAAGCAGGCGTTTGAGGTCTTTTTTGTAGGCGTGGCCGGAGCAGTGGATGGGGGTGTTCTTGATCTTGTTTTTCGACAGGAAATCATGGACCTGGACCATTTTCTCCCAGTAACCGTCCCACATTGAGTAGACATGCCTTGCGCCTTTCAGGGCTTTCAGGGGAATATAGCGCCCGCCTTGATTACCGAAATCACGCACCATTGATTCCCGGAACAGCATCACAAACTTTCCCGGGGCTGCCGCTATTTCATCCGCAAAAATACGCAGATTTTCGAACGGGTCGAGCTTACTTGCGAAACTCCGCTCTTTCTTTATTGCAATGCATTGCCTTACGGGAAAGAAGACCCGGACCCGGGAATCGTTGCCCGGCAAGAATTCGTGGCCGAACGCTTTGTAGATATAGGCCGAATAATTATCCATCACTAGCACCCTGCCGGACGCCATAGCGCTGTAATAAATGGTCTCAAGGCGATCCACATTATGCGCCGAAGTGTTTACCAGCACCAGGCCCGAGGCCCGGCGCATCTGCCTTGTGAAGTCAGCGACCAATTCCATCTCCTTGACAGTCTTCTCTCTAGGCCTGCTCATCATGGTGCCCTCAAGCAAGAAGTGGTCTATATTATGCGGTAAGTCCCGCATCAACTGGTCAAATAAGAAGGCTTTCCGGCCATGGGCGCGAAGGTCACCGGAATAAAACAGCGACTTTCCCCCCGCTTTGATCAGGAAAGCATAAGAATCGAAAGCCGAATGATCAACGGCATACGGGGTTATTTCAAACGGGCCTAGCCTAAATATTTCGCGGTCTTTGACCGGATAGATGATATTCTCGCTAAAGGTGGGATAATCCTTTATAAATTTCGCCGTAGCTTCTAATATTGTCCTGGTCTTTTCGCCCATGAATATGGGGATTTTAGGGCTGGCGCGTTTTATAAAGCCGAAATGGTCTTTATGCGGGTGGGACAACAATATCCCCAGTATGTTTTTATCCCTTCCGGAGTACAGCCCCGGCAAATCCGGCAGGTAGCCGGCCTCCACCAGCTCGGCTGTGCCGCGCCGCCCTATCTCGCGGGACGAGAAAGGCCCATCCTCTGGCAGTGATAGCGGCATTCCCATGTCCAAAAATATCTTTTTGCCGCCATACTCGACCTCGATAAAGTTGCCGCCTATTTCGTCCGCGCCGCCATGTATCCGGTATCTGAACAAATCTTTCATATAAATCTCATTCCTTATTCTGCTCTTCTGCGCGTTCAGTGAGCGTTTTCATCTTTTCCCAGGCCTGAAGCCGGGTGTAATGGTCTTCGCGCAGGATGCGGCGCTGGGCCTCCAGCATTTTCCGGGTTTCATCCTCAAATTGCTGAGCCAGACGCTCCGCCATGCGCTGTCTTTGGTCGCTTTCGGGGTCGGTGCTTTTAGGGGAGAGCCACAGAAAAACAACTATCGCTAAGCATAAGATCGCCATAACATCCACCTCTGGTAATATTATGGCAGAGCGACGCGACACCATCGTGTCGTGTCGCTATTTTTTATGAGGATATTTTCCGCTGGACTACTTCTTCAGGTATGCGCGAATGCTGGTCAGGATCCTGCCCAATTTACAAAGCCATCAGTTGCGATTTCACCTTGATACCTTATTAGAGGCGGACACAAAGCCATCTTTGAGTATTTTATCCCATTTTTCAATGAAGGAGTCGAATGAATCCGCGATCTTATTGTCCAGTGTGACGCATATCATCGGGATATTGCCCAGCTCATCCAGATGGTAATCGGCAACACCGAGGCCCAGTGCATATTCCTTTCTCAGCTCAATCATCTGCCCGGATATTTCGGCGTAGACTTCGGGCCAAAGCTCCACAACAACATCAGGCCCTGGCATGTTAGCCGCCTGTTCGTCTTTCGTCCGGTAATAGGCTTTCGTGGTCCTTATACGGAACATGCAGTTGTTTTTAAATTCCGCCCTCTCTTTTTCCCTTCCGTACGGAATGCCGACTACGGTATGGCTTGAGCTGGGGAATCTCCCGTAATGCTTGAACATTTGCCTATACAGACGCCCATTGTCACCCATTCTAATGAAATCCGCTTTGACTGGGAACCGTCCGGGGTCCTGCGCGACCAATTCGGGGATATATCTTAGCAGTGACCCGCACAGCCAATCCTGCGCGTTATGATTTAACGCGTCGCCAGCATCTTCTTGTTTATAAATACCACGCAGGACTTCTTCTATACTGCCGTATTTGGCATATTTATTCCCGGCTGCGGGCGCCTTCCAAGGCCACAAAAACAAATTCTCTGGATACTGCTCCCGGGCTGACAGATACTCCTCAGCGCAGACCGAGGACACCGCGGTAGGCGGGACAAATACTAAAGCCCATTGTTTTCCGGATTTTTTCGCGCGGGCCTTCATCGCCTCAGCATAGCGGACCAATTGAGGAACGCCGGCGGCGTCATCGTTGCGGGCGGAATCATCGTTTATCTTCACCTCAAACCCCAGTTCTATGTGAGGGTTTTGAAAAGATATGTCGATCCGGCCGGCGCCACCCAGAACGAAC
>JBDRGJ010000373.1:0-5382 GCA_043817835.1 bacterium | reverse complement strand
CTATGTTTTTATCACGCTGTTCATATATTTCTATTATTTCGCAAAGCGTCCGAATCTAGCTGTTTTTTCCCTTGCTTCCGCGATAGCGATGAAAGTGTTCCCGGCGATGCTTCTTGTTCTTTTTATCAGGGAACGCGATTATAAGAATCTGCTTAAAACAGCATTATTATCCGTGGTTTTAACTTTGGGCGCATTAGCTTTGGCTAAGGGCGGAATGAGGGAGAACTGGTCGTTTTTTAGCGTTATGCAGGCCAAATATTTCACGCAATATATTCTCGGTACCTCAACGGCTTGCTGCGGACTGGCTTTTGGGCACAGCATTTTCGGGATCCTGCGGCTTTTATGTGCCCATTATTCTCCGCAATCGTATGCCGCGCATATTGGAACGCTCCTGCCCGTTTACAATATCTTTGTGGCAGTATATGCTCTTGTAATCTCCGCCTATGTGATATTCTACGAGCGGGCTTTGTGGAAACAGGTCGCGCTGCTGGTGCTGACTTTTAACCTGCTTCCATATGTGTCGGCTGATTATAAACTTATCCATCTTTTTATCCCGGTGCTGCTTTTTATAAAAGCGCCTGATACCGGGAATTCAAGATCGTATTGCGTGCTTTTCGCCCTTATGCTGATCCCGAAATCTATTTATCAATTTAAGGGATTGATCAGCGACTCAGGCTACGCTGATATAAGTTCTTCGATCATCTTAAATCCTCTGCTGATGCTTCTTATTTCCGCGCTGATAATATGGGAGGGAGGAAGGGAACTGGTCAGGCAAAAGAGGCTCAAGGTTAAGTCAACATGAAGATCTTACTTACCGGTGGCAGCGGGTTTATCGGGAGAAACCTCCTGGAGTCCCCTCTCGTGCGAAAATACGAGATAGCCGCCCCGCGCCACTCGGAACTGGACCTCCTTGATGAGGACGCGGTAAGGAACTTCCTGAAAAACGGCCATTTCGACTTTGTAATACACGGCGCCACAAAGCCGGGGCACCGGAACGCTAAAGAGCCGGGAAAAGTTCTAAGCGAGAATACCCGGATGTTCTTTAACCTGGCCCGCAACCCGGAATTTTTTAAAAAGATGCTGGTGATCGGCTCCGGCGCTATCTATGATATGCGCCATTACCTGCCGAAAATGAAAGAGGATCATTTCGACGCGCATGTCCCGGCCGACGAGCACGGCCTCTGCAAGTACGTCTGCGGCAAATATATGGAGAAGGCCGACAATATAATCGACCTGCGCGTGTTCGGCATTTACGGCAAGCACGAGGACTACGCCATACGCTTTATCTCCAACATGATCTGTAAGGCTATTTTCGACCTGCCGCTGACGGTGAAACAGAACCGCAGGTTCGACTATATCCGGGTGGACGACCTGTCTCCAGTCATAGAACATTTTCTGGAGAATGAGGCCGGGCATAAGGCTTATAACGTTACGCCTGATAAGTCCGTTGAACTGACGGAGCTTGCGCAAAAGGTGCTTGCGGCGGCGGGTAAAGACCTGCCGATAAAAGTCGTGCAGCCGGGCCTTGGCCTTGAATACAGCGGGGATAACTCCCGCCTTAAGTCGGAAATGAAAGGGTTTTCATTTACCCCGTACGAGCCGGCTATAAAAGAACTCTACTCCTGGTATGAGGCCAATAAAAGCTCGATAAAGAAGGAACTGCTACTTTCCGATAAATGAGCGCTATTATGATAAAACTGGCGGACTATGTGGCTAAGCGTCTTGTCGAGCACGGTGTAAAGCACGTGTTCATGATCTCCGGCGGCGGCGCCATGCACCTTAACGACGCCGTGGGGAAATGCAAAGGGCTTGGATATATCTGCAGCCACAACGAACAGGCTTCCGCCATGGGCGCCGAAGGCTATTCCCGCGTTTCCGGCAGGCTGGGTGTTGCGGTCGTTACCACGGGGCCCGGCGGCACGAACACTTTGACCGGCGTGATCGGCCAGTGGCTGGATTCGATACCGGCGCTTTATATCTCCGGACAGGTTAAATTCAGGACCACGATCGCCTCCTGCCCCGAGGCCGGGCTCAGGCAACTGGGCGACCAGGAAATAAATATTACCGATATCGTAAAACCGGTCTCTAAATTCGCCCAGCCGCTGACGGACCCTTACCAGGTGAAGTATGTGCTTGATAAGGCCATTCATATGGCGACTACCGGACGCCCCGGGCCGGTGTGGATAGATATCCCGCTGGACGTGCAGGCGGCGCTCATAGATGAAACTAAACTCGTTTCTTACGAGCCTGAACGGCTTCCGTCCAAAGGCGGCATTAAAACGCAGGTCACCAGAACGGCTGAAATGCTGCGCGCGGCTAAAAGGCCCGTCATTATCGCCGGCCACGGCATAAGGATCGCCGGAGCCGAAGAATTGTTCAAAAAGCTGGCAGATACTTTGAAAATACCCGTGTTGGCTACCTTCGGCGGTTTTGACCTTGTGCCGAACGACAGCCCCTTCTTCTCCGGGCGCATAGGTACCGTGGGCACCCGTGGGGGGAACTTCTCGCTGCAGAACGCAGACCTGGTGATTTCGCTCGGGTCCCGCAACAATATCCGCCAGGTAAGCTATGACTGGGCCAATTACGCGCGTAAAGCAAAGAAAATCGTCGTGGATATCGACCCAGCTGAACTCATTAAGCCTACGTTAAAACCGGACCTGGCTGTCCAGGCCGACGTGAAAGATTTTATGGCCGGTTTTCTGGCGGAAGTTTCGTGGGAAGGCATCGCTGATTTCTCCGCCTGGCTCAGGTGGTGCCGTGAACGCTCCGAAAAATACCCGGTCGTTCTTGAGGAGTATAAAAAACTTAAAACAAGGGTCAACCCGTACCACTTCGTGGAAACCCTTACCGGGATGCTTTCTCCGGAGACTTCGCTGGTGGCGGGGAACGGCTCCGCTTGCGTCTGCCTCTTCCAGGCGGGGATAGTTAAAAAGGGACAGCGGATATTCTGGAATTCCGGCTGCGCTTCCATGGGGTATGATCTGCCGGCTGCAATAGGGGCCTGTTTCGGCAGCGGGAAAAAAGAGGTGGTTTGCCTGGCGGGCGACGGCAGCATTATGATGAACCTGCAGGAGCTTGCCACCGTCTTGCACTACAAGTTGCCGGTAAAAATATTTGTTCTTAACAATGAAGGGTATATCTCGATAAAACAGACGCAGGAGAATTTTTTTGAAAGCCGCTATGTCGCCTGCGACTCTAAATCAGGGGTAGGCTTCCCGGATTTTGTCAAAGTCGCCGGAGCTTTCGGCCTGCATACCGAAGTTATCGACAAGGTTGCGGATATGGGAGAAAAGATCGCCCGGGTCCTGGCTGTAAAAGGCCCGGTGCTTTGCGAGGTAAAGCTTCCTGCCGACCACAAATTCATACCGAAACTGTCCTCCGAAAAGAGGCCGGACGGGAGCATGGTTTCTAAACCGCTGGAAGATATGTGGCCGTTCCTGGACAGGAAAGAGTTCCAAAGTAACATTCTCGACTAAACGGATGTTTTGTATTATATAAACGTAAAGGCGGAAACAATATGAATAATCTGGAAAGACAGATGGTGGAAGTGCTTCAGGACCTGAAGGCGAATCACAACGTGGCCGGTATTAAAGCCGAATTCGAGGCTGAAGGCACCCGTCTTGACGAGGCGCTGCGCCTAAAGGAAGTGGTAACCCGCGCCGGCCTTGAGCTGACCATAAAAGTGGGCGGCTGCGAAGCGCTGAAGGATATGTACGACGCCAGGGCTATCGGGGTCAACCGGATAGTGGCGCCTATGATAGAGTCCCCTTACGCGCTGATAAAATACCTGAGCGCCGCCAAAATGGCTTTCCCCAACGAGGAGATACAGCAGGTGTCCCTGCTTGTAAATATAGAGACAGTCATGGGGTTTGAGAACTTTGACGAAATGCTGAAGATAGACAATATTGCGGAGCTGGACGGCATTGTGCTGGGTCGCGTCGATATGACCGGTTCTCTCGGGATGTCACGGGAAGATATTAATTCCGATAAGATATTCGAGATCGCCAGTGAGCTCCTCACGAAAGCCAAAGCAAAGGGGCTTGAGTGCGTGGTTGGCGGCGGAGTGGCTAAAGAGTCCCTACCGTTCTTTAACAGGCTTCCCAAAGGGCTCCTGGACAGGTATGAGACGCGCAAGGTTATTTTCAAATGTCCCGAGTCGCTGGCTGACGACGCCCCCACCGGTATCCTCAAGGCCGTGGGCTTCGAACCGATGTGGCTTAAAAACAAGCGTAATTTTTACGGGTCTATATACTCCGAAGACGAGCACCGAATAAACATGCTTGAAAAACGCTACAAGCGTCTTATTGAAGAGGCCGGTGTTAAAGTAGAATGAAAGGCCGGATAGCTCTTGTTACTGGCGCCTCCAAAGGCATTGGCAGAGCAATTGCGGACGTTTTTGCGAAAAACGGGGCGGTTTTGCTTACCCCTTCGCACGCCGAACTTGACCTGGCTTCAAATGCGTCAATAGATAAGTATCTCTCCGGAGTCGCCGGCGGGGTGGACATATTAATTAACAACGCCGGAGTAAATCCTCTCGGGTCCGCCGACGATTATTCGGATGAGGATCTGAATTCTATCATGCAGGTGAACCTTACCGCGCCCATGCGGCTTGTCCGCGGACTGCTCCCGTCAATGCGCTCCGGGAAATACGGCCGGATAGTAAATATAAGCTCGGTCTGGAGCCTTGTGGCAAAGCCGCGCAGGTTCGCCTATTCTACCGTTAAAACGGCGATCAACGGCATGACCAGGGCCGCCGCCGTCGAATGCGCCCGGGACGGGATCCTGGTTAACGCAGTGGCTCCCGGCTATGTAAATACCGAACTTACCCGGAAAAACAACTCCGAGAGCGAGCTCCTCGCCATTTCACGGACGATCCCGATACAACGCCTTGCCGAGCCGTCTGAAATAGCGGCTGTAGTCGCTTTCCTGGCTTCGGAGCAGAACACTTATATCACGGGGCAGACGATTTTCGCGGACGGGGGATACACTTGCCTCTAGAAAACTTCACGGTTAAGTCCAAACTGACGGATTACCCGGTTTTTTTCGGTGAAGCGGAAGAATACCTGCCCCGCCTGGCCGCCGGGCCCGACTGCGTGTTCGCTGTGGATGAAAACGTGTGGCGCCTGCACAAGGATTCCACCCTTAAACCTTTGGAGTCTGTGCCGAAAATAATACTCCCAATCAGCGAAGACGTTAAGACGCTGGAATCCGTCCATTTGCTTTATGACCGGATAGTCGAATTCGCCCCAAAGAAAAACATACGCCTTGTTTCCATAGGCGGGGGGATAACGCAGGATATTACGGGGTTCGTGGCTTCTACTTTATACCGGGGGGTTAAATGGACTTTCATCCCTACCACCCTCCTGGCCCAGGCTGACAGCT
>JBDRGJ010000372.1:0-2872 GCA_043817835.1 bacterium | reverse complement strand
AGTACAACCTTGTAGCCCTCCTCCCATTTCCGTAAAAAGTCGCTTATAAGCTCGGGCGGGTCCTGGAAGTCCGCCACAAGCAGTATCACGGCGTCCCCTTCTGCCTGGATAAGGCCGTAAAACGGCGAACGGATCCAGCCGAAATTGCGGGTGTTTATTATAACCTTGACGTTGCTGTCGGCGGCGGCCAGCCTTTTAAGTATTCCCTGCGTGCCGTCAGTGGAAGCGTTATCTATGAACAAATGCTCATAGTCATAAGCGCCGAGCTTTTTAAATATTTCCTTTACCTTGAGATAAAGGGCCTCGACGTTGACTTCCTCGTTATAGCACGGCGTAACGACGCTGATCTTTTTCATAAAACCTGATCCTTAAAACTTAATACTGTCCGGGTAAAGCCGTCTTTTATCCCTACCAGGGGATCCCAGCCTAAAGCCCTTAACTCCGAAGAATCAAGACAGCTTTTTGAAACCGGGCTTTTTATATACCCGGAGCCGCCTTCGCGGCCGGAAAATTTCACCTGGACCTTTTTCTCCGGAAAAAGGCCGGCAAGAGCGCGGGCAAGCTCAAGGATGCTGACGCAGGCGCCTTCATTGCACAGATTATAGGCTTTTCCCCGCTCCCCCTTTAACAGGAGGAGGAACAGCCCCAGCACGGCGTCAGAAACATAGCAGAATGACCTGGCGGCTGAGCCGTCGCTGTTGATCTCTATGTCGCGCCCCTCGACAATATCCCTCACGAAATCGGCGAACACCCGCCCGTCGTCCAGGCTCAGGCCCGGCCCGTAAGTATGGGCAAGCCTCGCGATAACGGCCGGCACGCCGTACTGGGTGCGCCAGGAGGCGCAGAGCGTCTCGCCCGCCCGCTTGCTTTCGGCGTAACACGAACGCACGCTGACCGGGTCCAGCCAGCCGTAATCCGATTCCTTCGTGGGGATCTTCCCGGCCGGGATCAGACCGTAGATCTCACCGCCGCTCAGGAACAAAAAGCCCCTGCTTTTGCGCTCCCGCGCGAGCGAAAGCAGGTTGTTGGTCCCGATCATATTCGGCAGCATGGTGCCCACAGGGTCGGTCCCGTAATACTTCGGGCTGGCCTGGCTTGCGGCGTGGACGATGTAATCCACGGGCCCCTCGATCTCGAGCGGCGCCGAGACATTCTGCACGATCAGTTTAAAATCGGTCCTGTTCAGGAATTCCGCGAACCTGGCTTCGGCTTTCTGCCTGTTCCTGACAAGCGCGGCCACGCGGCATTCCCGCCCTTTAAGCCGGGTTTCGTTCAGGATCAGAAGAGTGGCGGTAAGGTAGTAGGGGATCAAGCCGCTGGCGCCCGTAACCAGCACGGTCCTGCCGGCGAACTCCGGCCACAGCTCTCCGCCGGTTTTTATTATCCCTTCTATATCTTCCCTGACTATATGGTGCATTTATAGATACCGGGCTATTTCCGCCTTCCTGTCCTCGTGCACGAAGAAAAAGTTAGTGCACATCACGCTGTCATCCATCACTTTCATCTCCTGCAGCTTCTCATGCCTGATGGCGTAACAGGAGTAGCCGTTCCGCGAAAGCAGGGAGATGATGTCGTTCGGGTGATAATCGAATTTTGCCGCCCACTTCCGGAGCATTTCCACGAACAGGATAGGCCGGTATTTTTTTATGGTTTCCAGGCCGCCGCGTATGACTAACAGCTCCGCTCCTTCCACGTCGCACTTGATGAAATCCAGCCTTTGTATGCCGTTCTCGCGCATGAAGTCGTCAAGCCTTTCGCTTTTCACGGAAACGGTCGCTCCGCCGTTTAATTCCCTGATATTCCGCATCGAGGTCGCGCCGAGTTCTTTAGTGTTGAAGTAAAAGGCGTTAACCCCCTCTTTGTCGCTCAAGGCTATTTTATGCAGGGAGATATTATCAAAGCCGTTTATCTCCAGGTTCTTCTCCAGGATAGCCGAAGTGTGCGGGATAGGCTCAAAAACGTGGATCTTGCTGTCCGGGACTTTGCGGGCGATGTTCATCGAGATCCAACCGGTGTTGCCGCCGATATCGAAAACCGTGTCGCCCGGACGGACCAGGCCGAGTATGAACTCCATTTCTTCGGGCTCATAGTCGCCTGTGGCGAGCGTCCGGAGCGGGATGTTAGAGACGTCTTCGAAGACCATCACATGCTTCAGCCCGAATTTCTGCCCCACGCCTACGACCATGTCCTTCGTAATGCGTATCTCGGACAAACTTGTTTCCGTAAGCAATTCCGAGTATTGCCTGAGCACGTTGTTTTTTTCAAGCATGCGCTGAAAATACTCGTGCTTCGGGATCCTGCCTTCACAATACGCCTTTTTAAGTTCCAAAACGTTCAGCTGGTCTGTTAATTCCATGGTATTCCTCTCGTTATTTAGAACTTTATTTTGAAGCCCCGACCGCATTGTGCCACAGGAGCGTTTTTTTTATGGCCTCATCGATGCCTACCTTGATCTTAAGGCCGAGGGTGTTTTCCGCCGCTTTCACGTCCGGAACGAACCTCGAGCGGTGCTGCGGCTTGTAATCCTTGGAAGCCAGGACCACTTCCGGCTGGGGTGTAAAATTGGAGACTATTTTATCAGCCAGCTCCTTAAGCGTGAGTCCGCGGGGGCTCCCCACATTATAGACCTGGCCGGATTCCCCCGCCGCTAGTATCCGGAGCAGCCAGAAGGCCATGTCGCTCGGGTACATATAGCTCCTGACGGTCTTCTCGTCGCCCAGGATGTTCACCGGGCCGCCTCTCAGGGCGTCGTTTATAAAATTATTCACCGCCCAAGGTTTGTCCAGGAGCTGGTACGGCCCTATAAAAGCGAAAGGCCGGGCTGTAACCACCGGCATCTTGAACTGGTTCCTGTGGACGGCGCACAGCGTTT
>JBDRGJ010000371.1:0-2451 GCA_043817835.1 bacterium | reverse complement strand
TCAAGCAACTCAAGAAAAACAAGAAACACAAGTGCCTTGAGCAAAGCAGCAATTAAAAAACCGGCCTGAATTCTAGACCGGTTTTTTAAAAATTGTCATATTCCGCTGCCAGGCAGCACATTCGCTGTTGCGTGTTTGGCTTGTTTTTCTTGCCTTGCTTTGCTTGTGTTTCTTGCGTTGTTATTTATTAAAAATACGGAACCGCAGATTTTTCCAGGGATTATCAGGTTCTTTGACGTATATCCCCAGCAGTCCGCCTGCGAGATAGGCAATCACAACAGGCAATGCCGCTATCCGGCCTGACGCGAAATGGCTGTCATTAGCAAGCGAAAAAAACATGGTTGACACCGCGGCGCAGGCTGCGGCCACTCCGGCCAGCCTCGTCCATTTATGGTCCGTGTTCCGCGCCAGCAGCGCTCCCAGATAGTAATGCACAGCCGCGCCGATTACCGCCAGAAGGGCGAAGTTAACTGATTCATAGAGATGAGCCTCCTGCGGGTAAAGTCCCGATCCGTACCTCCATTTGAAATACTGAAACATCAGGTACATCACTCCGGCGTTGAAAAGGGCCTGCAGTCCGGCCAGGAAAGCAGCGGCTGAGGCATAAGTCAGGATGAGTATCGTATTATTCATCTGCCTTCCAGCGATTTTAGGAAGCGGGGATCGTTTCTCCAGCCCGGCGTAACTTTTACCGTAAGCTCCAGACGCGCTTTTCTGCCCAGCATTTTAATTATTTCAGCCTGGGCATTTTCCCTGAGTCTGCGCAGATTGCAGCCGCCCCTGCCGATTATTATGGGCTTTTGCGAAGCCCGCTCAACATGCAGGCTGGCGTGTATGATGTCGGCTTCTCCGCTGTTTTCAGTAAATGCGTCGATTTCAACGGCAACGCAATATGGTATCTCATCAGAGTAGAGACGAAAAACCTGCTCCCTGACCAGTTCCCCTGCAAAAAAGCGCTCAAAACGGTCCGTGACCTGTCCCGGCGGGTAGTAGGGCGCGTGTTCCGGGAGGGACTGCTCAAGGAAGCTTTTTAACCCGTCAACGCCCAGTCCGGTCAGCGCGGATATACGGAAGGTGTGCCGCAGAGAAAACCACTGCGCGTAGGCCTGTTCCGCCTTTTCGGGTACAGAAGGGTCATGCACCGTGTCTATTTTATTGATTAGAAGGAAGATCGGGACCTTCAGCCGGCCGAGGTGGGTTAAAAGTTCCTTATCCTTTGCGGCGGGCAGGCGGGGCTCAGCCATCAGGCAGACGATGTCGGCATCCTCGGTGGCAGCCCGCCTGGCCTGGGCCAGCATGCTTTTCTGCAGTCCGTATTCCGGCCTGAGAAGCCCGGGTGTATCAAGAAAAATCATCTGGGATTTTTCTCCGTCGATGATTGCCGCGATATTGTTGCGTGTTGTCTGGGGCTTGCCTGAGATTATGGAAAGCTTGAATCCGGTGAGGCGGTTTAAAAGGGTTGACTTGCCGCAGCCTGGCACGCCGGTCAGGGCTATAAATCCCGCCCTGAATTCAGCGTTTTGAGCGGATGATTCGTTTAACATTGACGGGCTGGGAAGCCTCAGGCTAATCCGCCGCTTCGCCTAATGGCCTAATCGCCGTATTTTATTATCTTGAAAACGCTGGGACATGGCACCACAGCGGAAGCATGGTCGCCTTGTCGGTCTTGCGTATCTTGGGGGTTCCGGTGATCTCCTGGATAAAAACCTCGCAGGCGAAGACTCTGGCGCCTGCCATGAGGTGGCCGCCGTAGGCTCTGCCGTCGGAATCGGACAGGAGTATGTGCGCGTGCACCATGGGTTTGTCGTCCAAAAGGCTGCTGTTGCCCGTAAGGGAGACTATTTCCATTTCCCTGTCAAACAGCACCTTGCTGTATTTTTTCTTTTTCTGGTCGTAAAATCCGACAGTCGCACTTTCCACCGACCCTATCGCGTGTATAACGCCGCAGCGGATCTGATTATTGTGGCAGAAATCCTGTATGGCGCCCAGCAGGTCGTCCCCCTTGCGCACATTGAAAAGGTACGCCCTTCCGGTAAGATAAGGTTTTTCTTCGGCCATGATTCCTCCCCGCGATGAAAGTTAATTCGTGATTCTGATTCAGCCGGTAAAATCCGCAATTCAGAGTTTGTGATGCGCTGTTGCAGGTTCTTTTGCGGCTGCCGGCTGTTTTTCCATGTTCCTGGCATAGTCCAGCACTGCCCGAAGTTGGCCTTCGGCATGCAGGCCGGCTTCTTCCAGAACTTTGGCGGCCTGGCCGCTGCCCAGGTAATGTCCGCCGCGGAAAGAGTGCAGCGTTCTGTGTATCCCGTCATCGGATCTCACCCAGTAATACATGGTGGGTAAAGTGAAATCGGTCAGTCCCATGGCCTCCTGCGCCAGATGCGGAGGGAATATCTTTGCCCGCTCATTTTCAGGCAGAAGCTGGAAAAGCTCGGTGCTGGTCACATAGTA
>JBDRGJ010000370.1:0-2982 GCA_043817835.1 bacterium | reverse complement strand
GGCGAAATTGACGATGGCGATGCCGAGCCGAAGCGACGCGAGACGAGCATTCTCGATGGAGACTGTAAGTCGAGCGGCGCAAAGGCGCCTGCCTGTCAGTTGTCGGGCAGGCAGGCCGCCAGCAGCAATTGCAGCCGAAATTGCTAATGTCGGACAGACTCCTGAAGGCGGTTTGCATCTGAAGGTACCATGAGGGACAGCGGCCCGCCTGTTTTTGTCCCGCGAAAAGCCGAAATTTTTCTGCTGACCTGCACGCTTTTCGTGTGCCCACTCCTGTTTTTTACCGATCTGACACGCAACCCTTACTATTTTCAGATAGTCCTGCTGAACTGCTCGGTCTGGCTGCTTGTGCTGCTGCGCATGGCGGAAGCTTTTGCGCCGGGAGGGATTTGCCTGCGCAGGGATGCTCTTCTGGCGCCGTGGCTCGCCTGGCTGGGTGTCTGTCTTGTAAGTTCCTGCGTTTCTTATTTCGGTCATAACTCTTTTTTCAGGCCCGCGATAGCAAGCGAAGGCGCAAGGGTCGGGCTTTTCACTCTGACAAACTGCTTCATGGTGTACATGATTTCCAGCCGGATCGGATGGGGCCGTAATGATGCGGACCGTTCAGTCTCCGGCTGGATTCTTTTTCTGGTCGTCTGGTCCCTGCTCTGGCTTTTTTTCCCGGCCCTGCGCGGCTTTTCCGGAGAATCAGGAATCCCGGCCAAATTCTGGGACCCCTACGGCGGAATCTTATGGGCGGCCGGCTTTGCCGCCGTGTTCTATCTGTTGAGGCGCGGGACGCATGAGGATTTTCTGCACGCGGTGTTCGCCGTAGGAGCGCTGGCTTCGGTCTACGGCGTACTGCAGTACTTTCAGGTCGAACTGATCTGGCCCAAAGTGCTCAATCCTTACGGGAACCGTTCAGTCACCACTTTCGGGAATCCCAACTTCGCGTCTTCTTACGCGGTTATGCTTGTGCCTCTGGCCGTCGCATATTTCCTTGAGTCCAGGAAGGCTTCCCAAAGGATTTTTTACGGCTTTCTTTTCTTCCTGTACGAAAGTTTTCTGCTGTGCAGCCTGACGCGATCGTCCTGGATCGGCGCGGGAGTTGCGCTTGCGGTTCTTTTTTCCGTCAGGGCCTGCAGGGAAAAACTGGTTGCGCAGAAAAAAATCACGGCGTGGCTTGCCGCCGCGGCGCTGGCCCTCGTTCTTTTGTGGCCGGCCGGCTCGCTGAAAAATTACCGTCCGATTGTTTTAGGGAGGATAGGCGAAGCGATATTCTCAGTCAAGGGCTCTTCCGTCGCATTTCCCGAAACCGGCATGCGGAGCTACGGCTCATGGCACCAGCGCCTGCTCATATGGTCAAGCTGCTGGCAGATGGGGCTGGAGAACCCGGTGTCGGGAAAGGGCTGGGGCATGCTGGAACTTTTTTACCCCTGGTATCAGGGCCCTCTTCTTGAAAAATTCCCTTCCATGCGGAATCTGCGCACGCATGCCAACAACGCCCACAACGAATTCCTGGAGATATGGTCGCAGACCGGACTCCTGGGTCTTGGTGTTTTTTTCTGGTTCTGTGCCGTTCTGATTTTCTGGTTCAGGCGGTTCTATCGGAAAGCAGGGGAGGATGATCGCTTCCGGAGCGCTCCGATTCTTGCGGCGCTGGCCGGCATGCTGACTGACAATCTGCTCAATGTTTCCCTTCATTTCGCGGTTCCCGCTTTCCTTTTCTGGTGGCTGGCCGGAGCGCTGTCATCCCGTATTTCACCGCCGCAGGAACGCGTTTTCAGGCCGGTCTGGCTTCGCCCCGTTCTTGCCCTGGCGGCTGCCGCCGCCCTGTGCGGGGTCGGTTTGTGGTGCGCGCAGTTCATGCGGGAAACGCATTACTTCCGGGGGTTCAAGTTCATGCGCCGCAATGATTTCTTTGCGGCGGCAAAGGAACTCAAGGCTGCCCATGACTGGAACAGCCGCGAGGTCAACAATAATTACGAGTTGGGCAACGCCTACGCAAGGACCGGCGATTACCGGAAGGCGGACTGGGCCTACGGAGAGGCGCTTAAAGCCAACTGCGGCTATGACGAGATATTTTTCAACGCCGCCCTGATAAAAGGAAAGAAGCTCGGGAAGTGGGAGGAGTCGGTGAAATACCTGGAAATGTCGCTGTGGATAAATCCGCTTAACCATCTTTCTTACGTAAGCATAGCCGAGGCCTTCATGCAGGTTCCGGGCAGATACGACGCCAGGGGGGCGGAAATAATGACGCGCGCCGTCGAGATCTTTCCCCGGGATTCCAATCACGCCAATACCCTGGGCTATTTTAAAACCCGGATCGGCGATTATCGCGCCGCGAGACAGGCCTACTCAAGGGGACTGATGCTGGATCCGGACAACCGCATGCTGGAGGCCAATCTGCGCAAGGTCCTGGCGCAGATCGGGCAGAACAGCGATCCCGCCCTGGAGTGGCTTGGTATTTATGAGGAATTGAAAGCCCGTATGGCGCGCTCCGATTTTTCCGACTCCGCGCTTAATCTGGCCCGCAAAGCGGCAGAGAAGAATCCCCTGAATCTGCAATCCGGAATATATGTCGCAAGGATGCTCATGGTCAGAGGCGACCTGGCAGGGGCTGAAAGCAGCCTCAGGCAGGTTTTGGCTGCCGATTATAACCTGGCCGCGGCACATTTCGGTCTGGCCATGATTCTGGAAAAAAGGGGAGAGAGTCAGGGAGCAAGGGCGGAACTCAACGAGGTTTTGCGCATAGACCCATCCAACCGGCCGGCCTCGGAAATGCTTAAAAGCCTGTCATAAAAGCAGCCTGCCGACAGGGTTAACCCAAATTCTTCAGTTACCCGCCCCTGCCCGACTGATGGCAGGCGGGTGACGGCCGTCGGGCAGGGAATTTGGGAGGCGTGAAGTTTCAAGTATGAGGTCTGAAAAACTATTGTTGTTTTGAATGGTTTTTTTATTCATACTTCTGATTTCATACCTCAAACTTCCCGAAAATTGCAG
>JBDRGJ010000369.1:0-4191 GCA_043817835.1 bacterium | reverse complement strand
TCTGCTGCAGACGTTTACGGCGTCAGTCGAGAAGAACGTTACCCGGCGCACGATATTCATGCAGTTCATCTGGTCTCTGTCCAGGAAGAGATTCCGGCATACTCCGTTGGCCTGCATTATTCCGGCCATATGAGGGGGAATAATCCCGCCGCCGTGTCCGCCATGACCTCCATGTCCGCCACCATGTCCCTGATTGATGTGGCCTCCGCCGTGTCCCTGGGGCATGCGCCCGTTTTCTCCATCGTCGGACGATAATGTGTCGTATACATTTTCAAGCTGAGCCAAAGCACTATTTCCCGAAATCCCGGTGTCCAGGGACTGTCCCGCGTAAGCACAGACAGCCAGAGAACAGACCGCAAGATATGCACCTGCTATAAGTTCCTTCATTATTATTTCCTCCGTAATGTTTGTATGTGTCGCTACTGATATGATACGGCATAAGCCGGGTTTATGCATGAGGCAAAGGGTTTATAAGAATAATGTTTTTAGACCCAGATGTTTTTAGGCCTAAAGTCTGAAGGTTATCAGACGGTAGTTTCAACTTGGAAGTGCAACTTTAGGAGTTAGTTTTTGAAGTTCTTCAACAAAAAACAAGTCAGTGGTCGGATGTCTGAGCCCTGCTGCGCCAGAGCAGTATTGCGGCATCCTGCGGTAATTTCCGTGAAAAATTCTGGATAAAGAGGAGTAAAAACTATTATCATGGTAAAACAGGCCGGTTGTTTGCAGTTCATCAAAAAATCCGGGACCGGCGTGCCCCGGAGGAATGTGATTACAGGACCGCCATCCGGGAAACCGGCAGCGGCTTTGTCCTTTTTTGACAGCAAGGCTGGGACAGAAAATAATATTCACTGCTAAGGAGGTTGTCGCGTGGCGGGGCTGGACATAGCAATAATACTGGCCTTTATCGTTTATTCGTTTTCTTCCGGCCTGTATAACAGGAAAGCGGCTTCCCAGAACCTGCAGGAATATTTCCTGGCAGGACGGTCCCTGCCGGGATGGAAAGCCGGGCTGAGCATGGCTGCGACCCAGTTCGCAGCCGACACCCCGCTTCTGTTCACCGGCATAATAGCTGTATCCGGGATATTCGCACTTTGGCAGGTGTGGATATACGCGCTGTCGTTTCTTATGATGGGATTCGTCCTGGCCGTGCATTGGAGGCGCGCGGGGGTAACCACGGACGCGGAGCTTACCGAATTGCGCTACGGCGGGAGACCTGCGCTGGTCTTGCGCAGTTTCAAGGCTTTTTATTTCGGGACTGTTTTCAACTGCGTGGTGCTGGCGTGGGTCTTTTTTGCCGCTTCCAAGATAGCGGAGCCTTTCCTCCCATGGAACGAATGGCTGCCCGTGTGGCTGTTTAATCCGTTTGTCTCCATAGTGCAGTCCGTGGACCTTAAGCTGACGAACTGTCTGCCGGGCAGCCCTGACGTATGGATATTGTCGGCCAATAATCTTATCTCTATCCTGTCCGTTTTGTGCGTCGTGACGTTTTATTCCACGACCGGAGGGCTGCGCAGCGTTGTGGCCACCGACGTATGCCAGATAATAATAATGATGGGCGCCACCCTGTGTTTTTCGATAATCGTATTTATTAAAGCAGGCGGAATAGGGGGCATACACGAAAAATTGCAGGCCATATTTGTTTCGGGAGGTCTTGGCGGCATCAAACCTTCCGAAATCCTTGCGTTCACGCCGGATCGGGCCTATAACGTCACCTTTCCGCTGCTGTCGCTGTTTGCCCTGCAATGGCTTATCCAGCTTAATTCGGACGGGACCGGATACCTGGCGCAGCGGGTCATGGCCTGCAAAGATGAGAAGCAGGCTAAAATGGCATCGCTGGTCTTCACATGGACCCAGGTCTTTGTGCGCAGCCTGCTTTGGCTGCCTCTGGGACTGGGCCTGCTGGCTTTATTTCCGCCCACTGCGTCGCTGACGGGCCATTTGCTGCAGGCCGACAGGGAAAGCACCTATGTGAGAGGCATGTCCGAACTTCTGCCGGTGGGAATCAGGGGGCTTATGATTACAGGCATGCTTGCCGCGCTTGCTTCCACAGTCGATACTCACATCAACTGGGGCTCGTCCTACTGGGCAAATGATATTTTCAAGCGCCTTATATGCCAGGCGTGGCTCAAACGGGAACCGGGCGGGCGCACCCTTGTCTGGGTGGCCAGAGGCGCTAATCTGATGCTTATAACCATTGCTTTGGCGGTAATGACCAGGCTGTCTTCCATAAATCAGGCCTGGCAGGCCAGCCTGCTGCTGGGAGCCGGAATGGGGCCTGTTCTTATAATGCGCTGGATATGGTGGAGAGTCAATTCCTGGTCTGAAATGGCGGCAATAGCCATGTCGGCGGGCACTGCGCTGCCTCTTATGCTGTGGGTCGAGAGTCCTGCTTCGCGTCTGCTTATTATGGCTTTTCTTTCCATGTCCGCGTCGTTTGCGGCAATAGCGTTTTTCGGACCGGAAGACAAAGAACATCTGGTGTCTTTTTATAAAAAGGTGCGTCCCAAAGGATTCTGGAAGCCGGTGGCCGAAGCAAGCGGAGAAGACGGTTATCGCGGCCCCCGGGAACTCTTCACGGCCCTGTCAGCCATGATTCTCGCAGGCATTTCCATATTCTGTCTTTTAATAGGGATAGGTTCGGCTCTGGTGGGCAGCCCTCCGCCCGGAATATGTCCGTGGCCGGCGGTGTGGAACACGGGCAATATCGTTTTAGGCCTTCTTTTGTGTCCTGTATGGTTCAGGCTGGGGTTTCGCGGAAAGGATGAACCTGAATCCGCGTGAAAAATATCCGCTCCGGCTGCCGGTCAGCGCAAGTTCCGTTCAATGTGTCGGAAGGCAGGAATCTCTGAATTTCCTGGCTGACGGCAGCACTAAGACCAGCAGCGTAAAGAAGAGACAAGCCGGAGCAAACAGCCATCCCCACGCCGAGTAAAATGTGCCGGGTTTGAGCATATAGGCGGTTCCCGTAAGAACTCCGGAATAACCGACAGGGAGCGAGGCGATCACCCTTCCCAGCGGGTCTATAATCTGCGAAGAGCCTGAGGATGCCGCGCGGGCAAGCCAGAGCCCGGATTCCACCGCCCTTGCCGTAGACATGCCGGAATGCTGGAGATGCTGCCATTTTCCCCATTCCAGAGGGTCCAGATTGGGGACCACCAGAATGCCGGCGTTTTGCCGCGCCATTCTGCGCGTTCCGTCTTCAAAATCCAGGTCGTAGCATATCTGTATCCCCAGCTTCCCCAGATGTGAGTCCACCGGCGCAGGAGAATGATTGGGAGCCAGGCTTTTGCTTTTGCGGAAAAGATGCTTTTCAACGTAAGGTATGGGGTGCAGCTTGTCATAGCGGCCCAGGGAATCGCCGTCTTTTGAAATAACCCACGCGAAATTGCGCAGTTTATTTTTCTTCAGTTCGTCGGGCAGGGTCGCGCTTCCTATGACTGCCGTGGATTTTGTTCCTCTTAATTCCTTCTTCAACAGTTTAAGGTAAATATCTTCCCGCCCATAAGGCACAAAAAAAGAATATTCAGGCCAGACCAGAAGGTCGGCTTCTTTTGCCTCTTCTTCAAGACTTAAAGACGAAAGCCGTTTCAGGGTATAGGTTTCTTCCTGAACAAGAGCAACCGAAAGTTTTTTGCCCTGCCGTATCGGAAAAGTTTTTATCCGGTGTTTTCCCCACAGAGGCAGTAATAAAAGCATGGCCGCGGTTATTGCCGCGGGAATTCGTCTGCGTTTGAAAAGCAACACGAAAGACGAGTTGGCGGCGACTATAACGGCCGATAATCCGTATATTCCCGAAATACTGCAGAATTGAAAGAGCGCCGGAGCAGACGTCTGGCTGTATCCCAGCGCAAGCCAGGAACATTCCAGCCACCACACTTCCGACCGGAAGTATTCCAGTCCGCACCAGATTATGCCGGCTGAAAGCGGCCAGAGCAGTTCCTTGAACTTTTCGCCCCACAAATCGCAGCGGTTCCATGACAGCCACAGCAATGCGGAGTGCAGAGCCATCCACAGGGCGAATATGCACCAGAACGCGAAAGCGGCCGGGCCGAACACTCTGACCAGCCAGTGAAGCGATATTCCGTAAAAGATGAGGCCTGAGAAGCCGGCCAGATTAGCGGCTGATTTGGCGTCAGGCGAGTTAAGCACTGCCCAGAGCAGGGGCACAAGCGCTACCCATGCCAGAAACCC
>JBDRGJ010000368.1:0-2252 GCA_043817835.1 bacterium | reverse complement strand
ACTGAAGAATCCGGGTTAATAATTGGGAGAACCTATGCGCATGCTGTTTCTTGCAGCCCTGGGATTATTTTTCACATCCGCCGGCGCATTACTTTCCCCGCTTGCCGCCGGTGAACCATCCGGCAGCGCAGGCAATCCGCCGGCAACGGGCAATGCCCCTTTCTCAACTACCGCTGTCGTGCAAGCCGCAGCCGGAACAGAACAGCCTCATAAAAAAATCACTGCGCCGGTCATCCTGAACGGAAAGACCCTTTTTGAAGTCAAGCAGCGGATATTTTCGTTCTCGCCGGCTGAACGGGCAGAAATTATTTCGGAAAAACTCAGAAAACTCCTCAAAGACCCTCTTTCCGCCCCCGGATCGATAGCCGTAAGCGAGTCTGAATCCGTCTCTGAAATAACAGCCGGAGATACGATAATAATGGCGGTCACCGACACGGACGCGAAGGCCGCCGGCGGGAAAAGACGTGAACTTGCCGATAATTATGCCGGAATAATCCGCGAAACCCTGAACCGGCTGCGCAAAACCCACAGCATCAAGGCCATCTTACTCGGGATATTGTTTACTTCTCTGGCCACCATCGCCCTGTTTTTTATTTTTTCCAGGATGGCCGGGCTCGTCCGCATTGTCCTTGCAAGAATAGCCGCCTGGGAAGGCACCAGAATACGCCCCATAAAGATACAGTCGCTTGAGCTTGTCCCTGCCGAACATATAGCAGATTTTTTAAAAAAATCGCTGAAACTTGCCCACTTTGTAATAATCCTTGCGGCCCTCTATTTCTACATACCTCTTGTATTCAGTTTTTTTCCATGGACACGCGGCCTTGCCGGGTCGCTTTTTGACTATGTGATGCTTCCGTTAAAAGCGACCCTGGCAGCCCTGGTATCGTATACTCCCGATTTGCTGTTCATCGCCGTAATAGTGGTGATTTTCCGTTACAGCTTAAAACCCGTCCACCTCTTTTTTTCCGCTTTGGAAAGAAAAAAGATCACACTGTCCGGATTTTATCCCGAATGGGCGGAACCCACCTACAAAATAACACGGTTCCTGATAATCGTTTTTGCGGCAATCATAATATTCCCCCGTCTTCCGGGTTCGGAATCACCTGTTTTCCGCGGAATATCGGTTTTTATAGGAGTGCTTTTTTCGCTCGGTTCAACTTCAGCCGTTGCGAATATGGTCGCCGGGATAGTATTGACATACATGAGGCCGTTCAAAATCGGCGACAGGATAAAAGTATCCGACACCACCGGAGATGTCATTGAAAAAACCCTGCTGGTCACAAGGATACGCACAATCAAAAATACGGACGTTACCGTGCCCAACGCCATGGTTCTGGGCAGCCACATAATAAACTACAGCTCCTGCTGCGATGAAAAAGGCCTGATATTGAGCATAACGGTCAGTCTCGGCTACTCCGTGCCGTGGAGAAGGGCTCATGAACTTCTTACTTCAGCAGCGCTTTCCACCCCCGACATACTCCAAAACCCGGCGCCATTCGTTCTGCAGACCGCGCTGAACGATTTTCACGTGTCCTACGAACTCAATGCGTACACGAACCTGCCGGAAAAGATGGTGCAGCTTTACTCGCTGATGCATCAGAATATCCAGGATAAATTCAGCGAGGCCGGAATCGAGATAATGTCCCCCCGACATACCGCGCTGCGGGACGGGAACAATCCCGAACTGCCTGCAGGCAGCACCCCCGCAAAATCCGCACCGCCAGGCTTCCGTCTTTTAAAAATCGAAGAAACGGACAGGAGAAACATCCCGACGAAACACCTGTAAAATAAAAAAACCTGTCGATTCCAGGAATAACAGTCTATCCGGAAATTCAGGATAAGTTGCGCAACGGCCGCTATTTTTGTGAAATACATCCTGTTAAAAAGTGAAACGGACATATTATCGCAAAAGGAAAACATACATGGCTAAAAAAACCGCATCAATCCATAAAAAAGATATAGCTTATTCCAGGACTAATGGCTATGCCAGGCTTTCCCCGGCTGATTCAAAAAAATTGGAGGATACTTGCTCTTCTTACATGACTTTTCTGGGCACTGCCAAGACCGAAAGAGAGGCTCACGATGAAGCGATTGCATTGCTGGAAGCTGCCGGCTTTAAGGATCTGGATTCATTGATAACTGAATGCACTGCGCTGAAGGCAGGCGACAAAATTTACAGAAGCTGCGAAGGCAAGACCCTGATGGCCGTCATCATCGGACAACAACCCCTTGAAAAAGGAATGCACATAGTG
>JBDRGJ010000367.1:0-2655 GCA_043817835.1 bacterium | reverse complement strand
GGGTGCAGTACGCACAGGGTTTTTTCGCCCTTAGCCAGACCTGTACTGACTGCGGCGGCCATGGCGAAGTGGTGGAAATTCCCTGTAAGGATTGCCACGGGTCCGGCCGTTCCAGCAAGAAAGTTTCCCTTAATATAAAGGTCCCGGCCGGCATACATGACGGTTCGTCCCTGAGAGTCCAGCACGCCGGTGAGGCCGGGCCGCGGAGCGTGGAATCAGGGGATCTCTATGTCCAGGTGCACTTAAAGCATCATTCTGTTTTCGAGCGTTCGGGCGACGACCTGACTTACAACTGCACGGTTTCTTTTCCAAAGGCGGCCCTGGGCTGCAGCGAAGAAATTCCCGCCATAAGCGGAGAGAAAACAAATCTGGATATCCGCGCAGGGACCCAGAATGACACGGTTTTCAGGGTCAAAGGGCAGGGTATGCCCATCATGGGAACCCGCAAAAGGGGGGACTTGATGGTGAATGTCAGGGTGGAAGTCCCCAGGCATCTTAATCACCGGCAAAAAGAACTTCTCACGGAACTTGCCGCCTCCTTCAACGAAGAGATTTCAGAAAAGGAAGGAGCCGGCTTTTTTAAAAAAGTTTTCGGTTCCAACTCCCAGAAATAACGGCAGGGGATAGCGTTTAGTGGTTAGGGAATAGGACTACCCTATCCCCTAACTCCTCGTCTCTTTTTTTAAATATGCCTCAGTTCTATGTACCTCCTGAAAACATAAACGGCGATCGCTTTTTCATGGAATCCGGCGAGGCCCATCACGCCTTCAGGGTGCTGCGCCTCAAAGCCGGAGCGACTCTGCAGATTTTTGACGGCAAAGGCGGAAAATATCTTGCCCGGACAGAACGGACCGGGCACAAATCCGTTGCAGGCACGATAATCGAGAGGCTGGACCCGCTGGAGCCGGAATTGAGGGTGACCCTGTGCTTCGCCCCGGTGGCCAGGTCCTCGGTCGAGGACATGCTGTCTCATGCGGCCGAGACCGGAACGGCCGCTTTCAGACCCGTGCTGACGGACAGAACCCAGTCCGACCCGGGGAAGAATTGGAGTGAGAGGGAGAAGCGCTGGAGGCAGCTGCTTCTTTCAGCCTGCAAGCAGTGCGGCAGAGCCTTTCTTCCTGAAATATTCCCGCCGCAATCCTTCGCTGAAGCTGTCTCAGAAAAAAACATGCCCGGAATTATTGCCTGGGAAAAAGAAAAAAAGAGAACAATATGCGCCGCCATGTCTGAAGTGATGAAAAAGGACTCCAGACGGTTGAGAATTTTTGTCGGTCCGGAAGGCGGATTAACTGATGAAGAAGCGGAACTGGCCCTGGAATCGGGAATCGTTCCCTTTACCCTTGGAAAGAGCATCATGAGAACTGAAACGGCCGGCATAGTTGCTTCCGCGCTTGCTCTGGCGGATGGAGACCTCCTCTGGGGGACTAGGAGCTCTGCGCAGATGGCCAGATGAAAATTTTTTTAAAGACCTTCGGGTGCAGGGTCAATCAGGTGGAAACCCAGTCCCTGCTGGAGGAATTCAATTCTCTGGGACATGCGCCGGCCACTGCGCTGAAGGACGCCGACCTGTGCGTTCTCAACACCTGCACGGTCACAGGCCGGGCCGACAGTGATGCGGAGAGATTTATCAGGAGCATGGGCCGCAGAAATCCGGGCTGCCGGCTGGTCGTCACCGGTTGTTACGCCCAGCGCAACAGGGAAAAAATACTTTCATTTTCTCCTTCTGCTGTCATAGTTTCCAATCCCGACAAGGAAAATCTTGTAATGATAATAGCCTCCGAATTTCCGGAAGAATTCGTTTCAGAGCCACCTGCCCGCCAAGTCGTCAAGTCGCCTAATGGCTTGGGAGTTTACCCTGAGCGTAGTCGAAGGACCCAATCGCCTAATCGCCACTTTGCCGTGACCGGAATGAAAGACCGAACGCGCGCTTTTATAAAGATACAGGACGGCTGCGACATGGGCTGCTCCTATTGCGTGGTGCCGCTGGTCAGACAGGTCAAAAAATCCAAGCCATTATCGGCAGTAATAGGGGAAGCCGGAAAGCTGGTGGAAAAAGGATACAGGGAAATAGTGCTTTGCGGCATACGCCTGGGCATTTACCTGTGCCCTGAAACCGGCAAGGACCTGGCAGGCCTTCTTAAAGAACTGGTTCCATTGCCGGGCGATTTCAGGATAAGGTTTTCCTCGCTTGAGGTCATGGAGCTGACAGAAGAACTCATCGGTCCCGCTGAAAAAGCCGGGGAGAAATTCTGCGATTATTTTCACGTTCCGCTGCAGTCAGGTTCCGATAAAGTGCTGCGGGAAATGGGGAGGCCGTACAATACCTCTTTCTATTCGCGCAAGGTCAGGCTGCTCAGGAAAAATTTTCCCAATCTTGGACTTTTCTGCGATGTTATAGCGGGCTATCCGACGGAATCGGATAATGATTTTAAAAAAACCGCTGAATTTATTAAAAAAACCGGCTTTTCCGGTCTCCATATATTCAGCTTTTCCGGCCGTCCCGGAACAAAAGCAGGCAAGCTGACGCCACTGCCTTTCTCGAAAGTGAGGGAAAGAGCCGAAGCTTTGCGGGGCCTGGATGAAAAACTCAGGCAAAACTTCGCGAAACAGCTTTCCGGTACAATCCAAAGGGTGCTTATAGAAGAAAAAGGCGAA
>JBDRGJ010000366.1:0-2109 GCA_043817835.1 bacterium | reverse complement strand
CTGCACGGGGGACCTCATCATCTGGGCGGTGCCCAATGCCGGGAATCCGCAGAAGGTGCAACGCTACTGCACCGAATGGGCGGCGGCCCTGGAAAAGATGGCCTCGCTGAATGCGAGAGTGCTATGTCCGGGCCATGGTGTGGCTGTCGTCGGAGAGGAGCGCGTGCGCCAGGTGCTGCTGGAGACGGCGGAGCTGCTCCGTTCGCTTCATGATCAGACAGTGAAGCTCATGAACGACGGCGCGACGCTGGATACAATCATACACAGCGTCAAACCGCCCGCACACCTTAAAGAACGGGCGTTCCTGCAGCCTGTGTATGACGAACCCCAGTATGTCGTGCGAAATGTGTGGCGGCTGTATGGAGGGTGGTACGACGGGAATCCGGCCCACGTCAAGCCCGCGCCCGAGTCACAGCAGGCGGCGGAAATCGCGAAGCTTGCCGGAGGCGTATCCGCGCTCGTGAAGAGGTCGCTGGAACTGCTTGCAAAAGATGAGCCACGCCTTGCCAGCCATATTATCGAATGGGCCCTGTCGGCGGCGCCGGAAGACAGAGCTGTGCATGAGGCACGCGCCGAGATATACAGTCGCCTCGCGGATACCGAGCGAGCGCTCATGACAATGAACATTTACCGGGCTACCGAGCGGGAGTCGAGACAGGTAATAGAAGGCTGAACCGCATTAATTCGAAAAAGCCGGTCTTTTAACAATAGAGACCGGCTTAAGTATCCGCACCCCTTTTAACAAGAAATTGATATCGATTTCAAACAGAGGAGAAAGATGAGTTCTATTAGAGGGTCAACATACCGCCGCATGATTTTCCGGGCGATCATATTAACGTTTATCCTGCTCGTCAAACCGACATTTGCGGAGCAAAATCAGGAGGAATGGAAAGCGTATCAGCGCGAATTCGCGCAATTCTGTCAAGAAAAAGGCATATCGCAGCAGGATTTATCCGTTCCTAAAGAGAGAGAGACGGTTGTGCCGGAAGCCGGCATCCGCGACCTGTGCATGACATGTCACATGGGAATCGACAGCCCGCTCTTCGCAGACGCACGCGAGCCGTTCCGCACGCATCCCGGCAAGACACTGGAGCAACACCCGGCAACCAAATTCGGGTGCACCGTCTGTCATCAAGGGAATGGAGGCTCCCTGGTAAAACAGGAGGCGCATGGCCGGGGAGAGAACCAGTCCAACCCGCTTATTCCAACCAAGCACCTGCAATGCAACTGCATCGGATGCCACGAAACACCCTACGAGCTTGAGGGCGCGGAGAAAGCAGAGGCCGGCCGGCTGGCGTTCGAGAAATATGCATGCTATGCCTGCCACCGAGCCGCCGGTTTCGAAGATCTCCCCAAATACGCGCCGCCACACAGGGATTTCAAGAAGAAATTGTTGAACACCAAGTGGATAATCAGCTGGCTCCGCAATCCCCGGGCGATGCGCCCGGGAACTATCATGCCCGACTTCAAGCTGGGTGACAACGAAATCAGAGATTTGGCCGCTTTCCTTCTCTCACTGGAAACGGAAAAGGAATATCCCAAAGTCGACCTGTCAGCCGCCTCCGCGGATAAGGGAAAAGAGTTTTTTGTCGAACTCGGCTGCAAGGCATGTCATTCAGAGAAGAAAGAGGAGAACTCGTTCAGGCGTCATGTGCCGAACCTGGCCGACGCGGGAGTAAAACTTAATCCCAGCTGGATTCTCGAGGAACTCAAAGATCCAAAGGCGATAAATCCTGACGCGCGGGTGCCGAAACTGGATATAAAGGAAGAAGACGCGCTGAGCATCATAGCTTATCTCACGACACTCAAGGCTAACAATGAGATTGTCGCCGGCGAGAAATTGGGACTTGAGGGGGCCTCACCGGAGAACGGCAAGAAATTGGTCGAGCATTACGGATGCTATGGCTGTCATAGAATTCAGGGATTCGAGGACGCAAAAATCCCGAGTGTTGACGCGGCGGAGACCGCGGGGAAGAAACCAGCCGAGCTTTCCTTCGGCGCCGCTTCGATTAATAAAACGAAATGGGATTGGATTTCCGGGATGATTGAGACCCCGGAGATTTTTCAGACCGAAGGCAGACCGCTAAAAAAACCTTTATATAAATTCGA
>JBDRGJ010000365.1:0-5638 GCA_043817835.1 bacterium | reverse complement strand
AATTAAAGATCCTTCTGGAGCTTAAGAAGAAGGAGCAGAAGAGCAAATCCGACGGCATAATACATGCGTGGGACTGGCGCTATTATCACAATATGCTCATGAGAACCGCCTACCAGGTGGATAAGGAGAAAATCAGGGAATATTTTCCCATGGAATTGGTGATAGACCAGATGCTTAAAATTTATCAGGAAGTTTTAGGCCTTCGTTTCAGGGAAATTTCTCCGGCCGATGCCTGGCATAAGGATGTTCAGCTCTTTGAGGTTTCGGATTCAATAACTGATGTGAACATAGGCAGATTCTATATGGATCTTTATCCCAGAGAAGGAAAATATAAGCATGCTGCCGCATTCACGCTTATACAGGGCAGACTTCTTCCGGATGGTTCGTATATGAAGCCCTTAAGCGCTGTGGTGGCCAATTTCAACAAGCCGACTCCGGATAAGCCTTCCTTAATCCCGCACAACGATGTTGAGACGCTTTTTCATGAATTCGGCCATATAATGCATCAGGTGCTTACCCGCGCAAAATATCAGCGTTTTTCAGGCACGTCGGTTGCGCGCGATTTTGTTGAAACGCCTTCCCAGATGTTTGAAAACTGGGTTTGGGATGAGACGATGCTCAATCGCATATCAGGCCATTACAAAGACCATTCAAATAAATTGCCCGGGGAAACAATCGGGAAAATGATAGCGGCAAAAAATGTCGATTCCGGCCTGATATATTTAAGACAGAATTTTTTCGGCACCTATGACATGACGCTTCATACCAAGGGAACTCCTGACACCACCGCCCTATACGCGAAACTCCAGAAAGAGATAGCTCTTATTCCGATGAGCGCAGGCGCGAGTCCGGAGGCCAGTTTCACTCATCTCATAGGCTATGATGCGGGGTATTACGGTTATTTATGGTCCCAGGTTTTCGCGGAGGATTGTTTTTCACTGTTCGGAAAAGAAGATGTTTTTAATGGAAAAACAGGCCGCCGGTTCCGCAAATGCGTTCTTGAACCCGGCAGCTCCCGCGATGAATCCGAATCTCTGGGATGTTTTATGGGCAGGGAACCGAATGAAGACGCTTTTCTTAAAAGCATCGGTGTTGATATAAAAAAGAACAAGTGATTATAAAATATGCCTCTGCCGGACAAGGTGAGAGGCTTTTCGTTTCCCCCTGAAATCGCTCGCTTTTTAATCAGTGATTGCCGCTTTCAAAATCATCAAAAAATGATCAAAAAAATCTGCGTTTCGGCGCTTGTCGTGTTCTGCTTGATGGTTTCCGGCTTATGGGCAGTTCCCGTCCGAAGTTCAGCCGGACAGACAGATGATACCCGCGTTTCACTTCTTACGTCTAACGTCTCACTGCCGGTTGCCCCCCCCGACGGTCTGACGGCATCGGACATGCCTTATGATGCGGGAGGAGCGGTCCTGCTGCAATGGAAGGCCATGCCATACGATAACAAGGGCGTTTTCTACAGGGTGGTTGTTTCCAGTTCCATTCAGGGCCCGTGGTTCAAGGCGGCGGAGTTTGCGGCAAACGGGAAAATGGCCTCAGATATCAGACTGCCTTTCTGGGCGTGGAAAGCCTCGGATGACCGGCATGCCGTGCCTGTCGACCTGACAGCCGTTTTCGGGGAGGTTTTGCCGAAAAACATCTGTTATTTCAAAGTCACAGTTCTTAAAGACGGGAACAGAGCGGGAGAAAGCGCCATTGTTGCGGGGGCGGCCAAAGGCAACTGGTTTAACCTGACCCGTCTTAACAACCTGATTTGCGTTATCATCATTTCCGGCGGTTTTCTTTGGATGATTTTCCATGCAGGGCGGAAAGAATTTTTCATCCGCAGGATAGCCGGCCTTGACGCGGCGACGGAGGCCGTAAGAAGGGCTGCGGAAACGGGCAGGCCCGTTTTCTTTTTCAACGGAACAGGCTCTATGGCCGACATGTCGACCATAGCCTCCACTTTCGTGCTGGGCGAGATATCAAAAAAGGCGGCTGTTTCCGGCGCGGCCATAAAGGTCCCTCACTACGATCCCGTCGTAATGTCCGTCTGCAGGGAGGTAGCAAAACAGGCCTGCCTGGATGCCGATCGTCCTGATTTCTACAGAGAAGACATGAATTTTTTTGTTTCCCAGGACAGGTTTTCCTACGCTGCTTCGGTGGACGGCATGATTTCCAGGGAAAAACCGGCAGTCTGCTTTTTTATGGGGCGTTTTATGGCTGAATCGCTTCTGTTGACCGAAGTGGGATCTGCGACCGGCGTCATGCAGATAGCCGGCACTGATGCGGAAACCCAGCTTCCGTTTTTCTTCACATCCTGCGACTATACTCTCATAGGGGAGGAACTTTACGCCGCGGGTGCCTATCTTTCCAGAAAGCCGGTGCTTGTGGGCACTCTGCGGGCACAGGACATCGGCAAGATGTTGGTAATGACAGCGGTTGCGGCGGGACTTATCGTCACCACTCTGGGCACTGTTTTCGGCGGGGACACTTTCGTCGACATGGTGATGAATCTGTTCCATTCATACTAAAAAACGCAACTGCTCAGGTTCACAATTCAGGGGTTCAATATTAAGAGGTTCAAAGGTTGGAGAACCATGAACCCTGAACGGTTAATCGGGAACCTTGAACGGTGAACCAAACAACCTGAGCAGTTAACTGAAAACATGAAGCTGCTAAAAAAAGATATTCCTCTCGCGATATGTTTTGTCGTCGGCATTTCAATGCTGGCGACCTATTATATGCCTCATAGAATCTCCGGGCAATATCAGGAGACCCTTAACAAATGGGAGAACATCGTGGCGGCTTTCGCTTTCGTGTTGGGGCTGATGAGCCTTTTTGTCTTCCATTGGAATAAGATAAAGAAAGGGGCTGACGGCTGGGGCTACAGTATTTTCGTCTACATCGGTTTTCTGACAATGGTTATTCCGTCACTGATCAGCAATGGCAGACAGATGAACGGTCAGATGCTTACCCCGTTGGGCTGGTCATTCCGTTACATCTACAGCGCGCTTTCCAGCACCATGTTCTCAGTGTTGGCTTTCTATATAGTCTCAACGGTTTACCGTTCCTTCCGCATAAAATCCGGACAGACATTTGTTCTTTTTCTTGCAGCATTTATCCTCATAATAGGGAAAGTCCCGCTGGGCCAGATGGTTTGGGACGGCATTATGGGAGGGACTTCCGTGGGGGCATCACAGGTCGGTGAGTGGATAATGAGCGTTCCGGCCGTGGCCGCCCGCAGGGGAATCATGAGAGGCATAGCGCTGGGAGCCATAGCGACTTCTCTGAAGATAATGCTGGGAATCGAACGGCAGTATATGGGGAAGGATTAGCCATGAACCACGTGGGGTTCATGGCTACCCTGAACCCTGCGTGGTTCAGGGAGAAGTCAGAATCCAGAAGACAGAATTCAGGAAAGCAACAATTGATAACAAATGAAAAGCACATTTGAAAAACTGCTTAAACTGGACAGACGCATCTTTTTCATCCTTCTGACTCTGGCTCTTATTATACCGATAATAAGACCGCTGAAACTGCCCAACAAAGTTCCGGCAAGAGACGTCAAAAAAATTTATAACTTCATGGAAAACCTGCCTGCCGGCTCTTTCCTGCTGGTGGGCATAGACTATGACCCGTCCACGCGGCCGGAGTTGCATCCCCAGGCGACAGCCGTCATACGACATGCCTTCAAAAGGGACATCAGGGTTTGTGTCATGTATTTTCTGCCGGCTGCCAGCGGGATCATAGAGGAACTGTTCGCAGAGATTCCTTTGGAATACAGCAAAGAATACGGCAAAGATTATGTCATACTGCCGTATCAGCCCAATTATTCAGCTGTTCTGACTCAAATGGGCACCGACATGTACGCAATCTATGACAAGGACAAAGACGGCAGAGATTTAATTTCCATGCCTGTGATGAAGGGAATAAAAAAGTTCAGGGACATGGACCTTGTCATGGAATTCACCAGCACGGACCTTCTTGACTCATGGGTGGCTTTGGCCTCGGATAAATTCGGCTTCAAACTCGGGGGCGGGGTGACGGCTGTCATCCAGCCCGGGTACGGTCCCTACCTTCAGACAGGGCAGCTGGTCGGCCTTCTGGGAGGAATGAAGGGAGGCGCTGATTATGAAGTGCTTATAAACAAACCCGGCAAAGGCACCTCCGGCATAGACGCGCTTAATATAGCGCATTTTCTGGTTTTGGGACTGATAGTTTTTTCAAATCTGATGATATTCATGCTTAAGTTCCTGTAAAAATCATGTCAGAATTCTCTCTGATCCTTGGCGCCTGGGCAGCGGTGGGGCTTACACTTGCCCTTTACAGTTTCCTGTACAAGGACAACCCCGTTTTTAAAATAGCTGAACATCTTTACGTGGGAGCAGGGATGGGCTGGCTTTTTCAGCAGACGTTTTTCAACGTATGGAAGCCCAAGATATATGAGCCGCTGATGCAGGGCAATTTAAGCCCCGTGATTCCTTCAATCCTCGGCCTTTCGCTGGTAGCCCAGTTTTTCCCAAGGATATCCTGGGTAAGCCGCTACGGATTCACGTTTATTATGGGCTACGGGGCCGGCCTTACCATACCCACTTCGGTCGCGACGAATTTTATTTCGCAGATAGAGGGGACCATAAAGCCGCTTTTTCACCTTGTCCCGGGAGGGGGAGTGGATTTCAGCGGGCCGGCGCTCTGGGCCGCCTTCAATTTTCTGCTGATTGCGGGCGGCCTTATCTGCGTTCTCTTCTATTTCGTCTTTTCAGTGGAGCATAAAGGCGTTATAAAGAAGGCATCCAATGTCGGTATATATTTCCTCATGCTGTACTTCGGTGCCGCTTTCGGCAATACGGTTATGGGCCGGTTTTCCCTGCTTTACGGGCGTTTCGACGACCTCTACAAGTACTCGGCGTCAAAATATTATTACGCCACTCCCGTTTTGCTTGCGGCACTGATAATTTTCTATGTTATTTACGGAAGGATTTCGCGAAAAGCCGGCGAAGCGGAGTAATCCTAGCCCGAAAATTGCAGTTGAAAGCAGTTTCTATTGACAAACGCAGGGACAAAAAAGTGCATTGCAATTTTCGGGAAGTTTGAGGTATGAAGTCAGAAGTATGAATAAAAAAATCTTTCAAAACAAGAATAGTTTTTCAGACCTCATACTTAATACTTCATACCTCCCGAATTCTAACTGAAGAATTCGGGCTAGTGTATCGGCGGTGGCGTGCCGTTCATTTCCCCGGATAAAAAATAATAGGAATTTGTTGCTCTACCCTCTCCCCTATACCCTCTCCCCTTTTTTAAGTTACAGCGGTATATTGCCTTTGTGGGTCAGTTCAGTGCCGGGGACGCGTTTGTTGCGCAGCACGCGGAAGGCCTGTATAAGGCGCAGGCGGGTCTCAGCCGGCTCCAGGACTTCGTCTATGGAACCGATGGAGGATGTCTGGTATGGCGAGGCGAAACGGTCGCAGTATTCCTTTGAAAGATTCGCTTTAATGGCTTCCTGTTCGGCTTCAGGAGCGTTTTTGATGTCTTTTGAGTAAAGTATCTCCACGGCGCCTCTGGGCCCCATCACGGCTATTTCCGCGCTTGGCAGTGCGAAATTGAAGTCGGCCCGGAGGAATTTGGAGCTCATCGCGATATAAGCCCCGCC
>JBDRGJ010000364.1:0-5744 GCA_043817835.1 bacterium | reverse complement strand
TTTTCAGTAATTTCTTCATTTTCGCAGTTCTTTTTCCAGTGATTGCAGCAGCTTTTCCACGCGGACTGAAACAGGATTTTCATTTCGTTCCGCCGTCGGTGTTGCGCGACTTCCCCCGGGCGCGAAACGCATAAGCTCAAGTTCGCGCCATATGGATTCCAGTTCCTCGATGACCCGGGCTGAAACCGCGGGGAAATTATCCCGCAGACAGAAAAGTGTTTTTCTTAATGTCAATCCGGCGACAGGCAGGTTGAGTTTGTCCGAGAGGTAATCGGTAAGAACGCAGGAAATAAGGGCAACGGCTTCAGGAGCCTTCCCGGCGTCAAAAAGTCTTTCCGCCTTCTTGAGCGAGGTGTGCGCCCTTGAAAGTGCCCGTCGGCAGCGCGCCGCCGCGGGGTCCTTATTCCTGAGCTTTCTGAGCCCGTTCCAGGCAAGGGAAAGAAGGAATGCCGCCAGCGGCGCCAGGTTGAACCATCCGAGGGCGTTTATCCGGAGCATGAACCTTGTGAAGGCAGAAAGCGAAGTTTTATCCTTAACATAGTGTATGTCATCGGCAAACTGGGTGATGTCCCTCCCGGCTGCGCCGGGTCTGCCTGCCTGAACCGGACCCGGCGCTGCTCCGGCAAGGACATTTATCTCCAGCGGCCTCGAGGAAACCTCCTCGTAGGAACCTGAGACCGGGTTGAAAAACGAAAACCTGATGGAAGGGATGACCTGCACCCCCTGCACTTTCGGAATAAAAACGGTCTTGTATGCTTTGGAGCCCTGGACAAGATCGTTGCTTTTCTGCAGGTTCAGCGAACTGACCGTATCGTAAACCCTGAATGACGGCATGTCCGGAAGGGCCGGCGCCGTTATGGTCTTGAGATTACCCGTTCCCTGCACCGTGACGGAAAGGGTGAGAGCTTCGCCGGCCTTCAATTCCTTCCTGTCCGCCGAGGCCTTGATCTTAAACTGCCCCACGGCTCCGGAAAAGGAGGTTGGCCTGCCTTTTTCAGGGAGCGGTTCGATCCGCACACGCAGGGGTTCGGTGCGCAATTCCTGGGTGCGTCCTCCCGCCATGCCGTGCGAGAAAAATCTCTGGAAAAAGTCCGGGGCAAAGGGGTCAATGTCCGGATTGTCTCTCACCTGGCATCTGACCAGCGCCCTGTCTATGACGCCCTCGCCCGGCTGCGCGCCGAAAAGGGCTGTTTTTATCTCGGTGTAATAGTACCGCCTTCCGTCGCGGATCATTTCGCCGTTGCGCATGGGCGGCAGGTCCTCCGAGATGAAACCCCTGGCGGCAGGCGCAACGTATTCGGGATTGCCCAGAAGAGAACCCGCGTTATGAAAGCGGACGGTCAATGTGACCTGCTCGTTGACATAAGCCTTTTTTTTATCTGTTTCAGCGGTGACAAAAACATCCGCAACTGATGCATCATGCCTTTTTCGCTGTCCCTGTGCGGGGGAGGCGGCACCCGCCTGCGGCTGCCGGATTCCCGGCGTAGGCGGCTGTCCTGACTGCGAAGGCCGTATGACGGTTATTTCCATGGGAGCCGTTTCATAACGCCGGCCCTTATAGACCATCACAACCGGCCCGATGACCGCCTTGCCCACGAATCTGGGGGTCAGAGTGAAGCTGTAAGTTATGGAACTGGATATCTTCCCGTTGATTATGGAGATGTTCTGGCTTCTTCCTGAAGAATAGACATTGAAATTGGGCAGGGACGGAAGCTGGGGATCAGACATATCCTCACCGGCGCCGGAAATGGATACGGACAGGTTGAGGCTGTCGTTGAGTCCCACGGTTTTTGTATTGACCGAAGCCGACAAAGTCAGCTGCGCATCAGCCTTTGGCGCGTGAAAAACCGTTGTAACAAGCAGAAGCAGGCATGCCGCAAATAACCTTTTTGCCCTCTGCCCTCTGCCCTCTGGCTTCTGACTTCTGGCTTCTGGCTTCTGGCTTTTCATCGTCACCAGTCCTGCTCCGGTTTTTCCCTGGAAGCCGGGCGCCTGCGCGCCCGGGAATTCATCATATCAGGCTGTCGGGAGGCTTTTTCCTTTTCCCGGGCCGTCTGGAGTATGCGTTCTGCGTCTTCTTTGGACATTGACTCGCGCTGCCCGGAACTTTCTTTGGGAGAATCGGGTTTGGGACGGTTTTGTTTATCCTGCTGTCCTGCCCCGCTTTTGTCCTTTTCTTTTTTGTCTTCTTTCTTTTCCTGCTTTCCCCCCTGCATGCGCAGACGCTCAAGAGCGGCCTGCAGATTATACTTCGCATCGGAATCTTTCGAATCAATTATCAGGGCTTTCCGGTAGGCGGCTGCCGCTTCGGCGTATTTTTCCCTGCGGAAAAGAGCGTTGCCCTCATTATAAGAGGCGGCCTGCCTCAATTTTTTGTCCCGGGAGGAAAGCTCGAAAGTTTCGCCGGCCCTTTCATATTCTCCCAGCCGGTATAGAGCGTCACCCGAATTAAAAATGCCGCGCATGTCTTCCGGGGAGTGCCTTTGGGCCTCTGAATATTTTTCCAGCGCGCCCTTATAGTCCTTGCGATCATAGTTTTTGTTGCCTTTTCTTATCAGGTCCGAAGAAGCGCATAGCGCCGTTCCGGGGTTCATAAGCCAGGCAATCAAAATAATGCACGCAAAAAAGATAATTTTATCCATGTTCCGTATTTTTCCGCAGTTTCAGAACTGTTCTGAATCTCTCTGCAGCACCCTTCCTCTCCGGAAACACCAATTCTACCAAAAGAATAAGCCAGGCAAGAAAAAGGGGGATCTGGTAGCGGTTTTTGTATGAAGCCCTGGAACGCCCCTCCCATCCGGCTTTATCCATTCCTTCTATGCGTCTGGCCAGTTCCGTGACGGTTGTTTCAGTGTCCGTATGGCGCAGATATGCCCCCCCTGTGGCCGCCGCCAGCTGCAAGAGGGTTCTTTCGTCGAGTCGGCTCACCACCGGCCGGCCCGAGGAGTCTTTCTTATATTCGCTCAGCGAGCCCGAGGAGCCGGCGACCGGAATAAGGTCTCCTTCAGGGTCGCCTATGCCGACGGCGAAAATCGCCATGCCCGCCTCCGCAGCCTGCCTGGCCGCGGTTTCAGAGTTGAAATTTCTGTCTTCTCCGTCTGTCAGCATGACGAGAGCTTTTTTTCCGGAGTAGCGTGAAAGCATTCCTGCGGAAACGCGCACGGCATCGCCCAGCGAGGTCCCGGGTTCCGGCAGCATTTGCGTATCTACGGCAGCCAGGAAACTCTTCAGCGCTTCCTTATCCGTAGTCAGCGGGCACTGTATGTGAGCCTGTCCGCTGAAAGCGACTATGCCTATCCTCATTGACTGAAGTTCGTCTATAAGGCGGGACATGGCCAGTTTGGCGTTTTCCATCCGGGACGGTTTTATGTCCCTGGCAGCCATGGAAAGGGATGTATCCAAAGCTATAATCATCTGCCCCGAGGCGGAACCGCCTCCCAGGAGTTCCACCCCCCACTGCGGCCCCGACCAGGAAATGAAAAGCAGCAATGAGCCCGATATCAGGAGATAAAGTTTTATACGGCGCCTGCCCCGGCTTTCGGAAGGGATAAGACCGGCCAGCAGAACGGGCGCACCAAGCTTTTTAAGAAGAGCGCCGCGCCTGGCCGTCGCCCAAAACAGAAAGAGAACCAGGGCCGCCAGAACGGGGACGGACCAGGCCAGCACCTGCGGATATCTAAAAAGTTCCATTCTAAGGTATTCTTACCAGCAATGTCCCTAAAAAAACCGCTTCCGCCATCAGAATCAGCAGGGCGGGAATCAGAAACAGAAGATAGCGGTCGCTGTAGCTCGTAATCCGGTGGCCTTTGAATTCGGTTTTCTCCAGTGAGTCTATCCGTTTATATATATTCTGGAGTTCGCCGTAATTCGTGGCGCGGAAAAACTCTCCGGAGGAGGCCGAAGCTATGGCCAGAAGAGTCCCTTCGTCCAGGTCTTCCGGCTGCATGGCGTAACTCGTGCCGAAAACCGGGTCATTTACGGGAACCCTGGCAGGGCCCTTGCCGGCGGTTCCGATGGTGTAGATTCTTATGTCGTAGGCCGCCGCGGCTTTGGCCGCCAGAACAGGGTCGCTTATAACGCCGGTATTGGAACGTCCGTCTGTAAGCAGTATTAGCACCTTGCTTTTAGCCGGACTGGTTTTTAGATGTCCGGTCGCCACCGATATGGCGTCGCCTATGGCGGTGCCGTCGCTGCGGGTCATGCCCATGGAAACATCGTCCAGAAACTCCAGAAGGGATTCGTAGTCCAGAGTAAGAGGGCACTGCAGCAGGGCGTTGGCGGCGAAAACAACTATGCCGATTCGGTCATTGGTGCGTTTGCTGATGAATTCCCTGGCGGCTTTTTTTGCCGCTTCCAGCCGGTTGTAGGGGTCGAAATCAAGTGCCTGCATGCTGGTGGAGGTATCTATGCATAGAAGTATTTCCACCCCTTCGGATGGAGGCATATCCCCTCTTGAAACTTTCTGGGGCCTGGCAAGGGCAAGGACCAGAAGAATGAGGACCAGGGTCCTGGACACGTAAGGGAATACAGCCGCCGCCGACGACCTGAGGCTCGGCACAGCCGGAATGCCGGATGGGAAAGGAAATAGCAGGGCCGAACGGGAAGATTTGTCCAGCCGCATTGCTATCCAGCCTGCGGCCAGCGTCAGCGGCAGGAGTAGGAGAAAATAGGGATTGGCAAAAGTCATTTATAAGTCACCACGACACCACGTCACCAGTCACCACGACACCACGTCACAAGTAAAATCCAGAATCCGGCATCCAACATCTAACATCTAACATCTGTTATCTTCTCCGCCGTCTGCGCAGGCCTAGTCGCTTCCACGAATTTTCGCAAAAGGGAGCAATCGCGGTCTTTTTCTGTGTCCGAAGGAATCAGTTTGGCGAATTTCACAAGATCGCAGGTTTCAAGAAGCGAGCGCGCATTGCCTATGTCGGAAAGTTTTATGCCGCGTTTTCGCAATTTTCTGGCGAGGTCGGAAGTGTTCATGAGCGGAGCGGGTATGCCCATGCTTTTTTCCACATAAAGCCTCAGTATCTCAGCCAGCTTCTCGTAGAATTCCCTGAACCTGCCTGCATCCCAGGCGCCTGACGCAAGCAGTTCGTTCAGCGCTTCCAGGGCAATAGCATCCGGCTGTCTGCCGTCAAAGCGGCATTCCGATCCGGCTGCCGAGGATTTCAGATGACGCCGGTAGATAAACAGCGCCAATACCGCAACCGCAGCCAGCAACAACGCCGCAAGCAGGCCGGGCCATTGGAAAGGCTTAACCGGAGGACGTATATCTTTAATCTCTTTGCCGCACCCGGACGGAGCCACTCCGGCTATTTCCATCGGAATCGGAGGGCTGAAAGCTTTGACGGCAGAAGCCGGCATTGCCGCTGATTCCGGCACTGCAATCCAGGCAAGGGACGGGAAAGTTGAAATTCCTATGTCCAGCGGGAGCACTTCCAGGGTCATCCTCTCCGTAACAGTTCCGGCTGAGATGCGTTTTCCGGCGGAAGATAGTTTCAACAGGGCGAAAGAATCTGACCGGGCAGAAGCGGTGTCAAGCCGGAGCGAAAATCCTTCGGGATAGGAAGCCTGCAGTTCCAGGTTCAGGGGTGTGCCAAGCACCGCCGTTGTTCCGGGAGCTATGGCCGACATGGATATTGACTGGGCCGGAAGCGAAGAGGGAAGGCAGAAAAAGAGGACAGTAAGCGGTAAGCGGTAAGCAGTAAGCGGTAAGCGGAAGAAAAATCCCCGGC
>JBDRGJ010000363.1:0-2101 GCA_043817835.1 bacterium | reverse complement strand
CCCATGTGTATATGGTGGCCTTGGGCATGCTCAGGTATGCGGACAACTCCTTCAGGTTGAACAGCCTCTTTGCTGCGGACGGCACCTCCTTTACTGCTCCCACTGCTTCGGCGGTTTCTGACACTGTTTACCTCCCTGTTTTTTGTGTTTTTTTACGGACCGGACAGGGCCCCCTATGGGGAACCGTCCGCCCCAAGAGCTTTGCGTTGGGGCACATTTCTTCCTCCCTCTTTCACCTCCTTGCGGTCAATAATTACTGACTGCCAGGGCAGGCAATTTGCCCTGACCCTTATCATCCGCTGACTGCTCTTTCCAGTAATTGAATTCGTCATCCTCCTGGCGTTTCCGGCAATCCGGCAGGTAGGTTTTTCCGTACGGACCGGTAAAATAAGCCAGGCCTTGGCTTGCCCTGAAAGTGGGAATGTCCATGAAATACACGCAGGAGACCTGCAGTTCCCGGGCCAGTTCGTACAGCCTTTTTTCAGCCGTCCGGTCGGGGACCACGTAAAGAACGGCCTCCTCATTTTCCAGCGTGTTCTGATATATCCTCCAGATTCTCCGGTATCTTGCGCTCGATTTCAGGTTTATTTCAATCTCAATGAGCTTGCGCCAGGCAGGGTCTCCCACAAGCAAATCCGGTATGATGCTGTTGCGCCTTGATATGTGTCCCTGCGCTATTTTCCTGTTGCGCCGGTGTATTACCTGACGCATTGATATGACAGGCATCATGTCGATATGGGAGAAAACAAGCCCCACCGAGGCAGCAATCCGGTTGTGCTCAACAGTCAGAGGAGCGACCTCATGCTGGCAGTCAGGGAGCTTGTTCCGGCGCATGTTTCTGAGCAAAGCGTGCCCGTCTTTTGTAAGGCCGTACATCTGGGGATGCATGATAAACCTGTGAATCCTGACATACCCGGCCTTTCGCAAAGCCAGCATTCGCTGGCGCATGGCTGAGGTAATAAGCTCCTTTCTGTTTCCGAAAAGCATTTCAATCCGCGTTTTATCATCCAGGTTTTCCGTTTTAAAAGCCGCGGTCAGCTGGGCTTCATCCAGAACTCCCCATAACTCCAGGGCTGAAAGAATCTGAATATCCCTGTCCGTTATTTTCATGCCGCAGCCCCGTTCTTCCGAACCAGAACCTTTCTTATTTTCTTCTTCCATATCTTCTTTTTTTCCTCCTTTTTTAATCAATTCTTTTCTCTTTTTCTGTTTAAACCATTCAGAATTCCATTCCATTATGTGTCCCGCACCGACTATTTCTACTATGGCTCCACACCAATTTATACCTACGTTGGGGGGGAGTGGTCGGGGGTTCGCAGAAGCCCCGACCACTCCCCCCCAGGAGCCGCCCTTCCGTCGGTGCGGGGCGCATAGACCCTCCCGGGACCCCTGACAAAACCCCTGACAGCCGTGTCAGGCCTTTTGTAAGGAGCAGACCCCTTTTCATCAGCCTCTACACGGCATTGTTTTTGAATGCGGCGGCGACTTGGAAATGAGCCGGTTCCTGATATTTCCCGGCCCTTTTCAGAAGCTTTTCCCGCTTCTTTTTTGCGGTCGCGGCTGCATGTCCACTCAGCTTCCGGCCATGTTTTTGAAACGCCCGGACGCGCATTACCGGCCTTTTCCGGCTTCAAATTATGGCCGGCAGATGAAAATTAAGCCCTTCAGCTCTGCCAGGACCGGCTTTGCGTCCGCTCAAAAAAACTGCCAGCCTCCGATGCTGAATATTCCGATTCAATCAGCCTTTCCCGAAAAAATCTTCCGGCTTTCCGCGAAAACGACAGCCGGAAATGACTTTAGTGAGCGGCATGCGGCCAACTCAAGCCATTCCGGCACAGGCATTTTGATACATTCGACCCTGAGCGAACGGTTCAACATGCTCACCGCACTGAGCGAAGTCGCAGTGCAGAGTGAGTCGAAGGGCTGATTCCCTGAAAAGCCACTATACCCCATACGAAGCAATTTTTATGCCAAACCCTGAAAAATGCTGTTCTCAGACGGAAAAAGAGAAAACCAAGGCCTTATGAAATGAAGAAAGCAGGCCCATTTTGGGCCTGTTTCGGGATTTTAGGCCCGTTTCGGGAACTGCTATAATAGAAAA
>JBDRGJ010000362.1:0-3039 GCA_043817835.1 bacterium | reverse complement strand
CTTCACGCTTTTTTGAGGATTAAGAATACGCTTATATTGAAGCCGGGGACCTCTAAAGTTTGCCAATATTCCCAATCTCAACCCTGAAGACTTCAAATAAGCTTTAACCTGGCGGTATTCTTCTCTGCCCAATACAGGGACCGTTTTTAATTCCACAATTATTTTTTCTTCAACAAGAAAATCAAGCCTGTATTTTCCGATTTTATCGCCTTCGTAATTCAACTCTGCTTCCAGTTCTTTTGCATATTTTAACCCAGAATGTTTTAAACCGGTCTCTACCGCCCTTTGGTAATATTTTTCCTGATACCTTCCGCCCAAGGCCGAATGAACACCGAAAAGTATGCCCATGATCTTATAGCTCAAATCTTTTTCAACAATCTCCTTTTCACCGGTATTCGCATTAATTTGCATTGCCGCTATTCGCATCTGATTCGCATGTTCATCCGTTTAATGCCTCAGCTCCGCTTACAATCTCCGAAAGCTCCTTGGTAATCATCGACTGCCTGGTGCGATTGAGCTTCAGCGTCAGCGCGTCAATAATTTCTCCGGCATTTTTGCTGGCGGACTCCATCGCGTTCATGCGCGCCGCAAGCTCGGCAGCCTGGGACTCTAGCAGAATCCTGTAAAGCTGGCTCTTCACATACCGGGGAAGAAGCGATTCCAGCAGGACTTTCTTTTCCGGCTCAAAAGAAAAATCTTCCCCTTCCGCCTTATGCGCGCATTCATCTCCGGGCTGGTGCTGCAATATCATTGCCTTCAGCGGCAGAAGCGGGGTCTCTTCCGTTTTCTGGGCCACCAGGGATTTGAATTCATTATAAATCATCGTCACGCCTGCTACGGGTTTTGTCTCGTAACAGTCCAGAACCGCGCTGCCAAGCATCTCCGCGTGCACATACCCGGCATGCGGGAATATCCCCACGGCTTCATGAATTATTTCCAGGTCGAGACCCTTGATTCTTTTGAGAAAATCACGGGCTTTTTTCCCCGCCACTGCAGCATAAATCTTCCTGCTCTGTCTTTCTTTCAGCCACCTGACCGCGGTCCTGAACAGATTCGCGTTAAACGCGCCGCATAAACCCTTGTCGGATGCCACCAGCACCAGCAGTTCCGCCGAGGCGTCTTTCCTTGCTTCAAACAGCCTGAAAGCCGGAGAAGACCTGAAATCCTCCTCCCCCATCTCGCAGTTCAGGTCCTTCATCATCCGCTCCATTTTCATGGCGAAAGGCCTGGAGGAAAGTATTGCATTCTGCACCCTTTTGATGCGCGCGGCAGAAACCATTTTCATGGCGTAGGTTATCTGCTGGGTGTTTTTTACGGATTTGATATTACGGCGGATATCTCTCAGCGAAGCCATAAATTCAGCGTATAGCGTCTAGCGTATAGGGGATAGGGGATAGTCACAAAATTGCAAATAAGAATACCCTGCTCGGTTCTGCTTTTTGCGGCTTGCCGTTGCTTCTATTGCCTGCTTTTGCTGTCAGTTGCCGGCTCAGTCCTGTTTTTTGCCTTCCAGCCGCTTCACGTAATCCTCTATTCCCCTTTCCAGGTTCCATTCCGGCCTGTAATTTATACAGGTCTTGGCCTGACGCAGGTCGGCCTGGGTTTTGTTCTGGTAAAAGGAATACGGATTGTCAAAATACTCCGGAGCAAGGTCCGTCTTCATGGCCTTGTTCAGGCAGTCTATGATCCTGTTGAAATTTTCAGGCGCTCCTGTCGCAACATTGACCACGCAGGACTTTTTGGCATCCAGCGCGTTGAGATTGGCGCGGACAACGTCCTTAACATATATGAAATCGCGCATCTGTTCGCCGTACTTGAAAATACGGGGGCGTTTTCCGGATTTCATCTGAAGATAGAGCTGATACATCATGCTTGCGACTTTCCCTTTGTGCGCTTCCCCCGGTCCATAAACGTTGAAATATCTCAGCCCCACAAGCGTCATGTCCGGATGTTTTTCCGAAAACCGCCTGGCCGCCGTGTCCATCACCGCCTTGGAATAGCCGTAAACATTCTCGGGAGACGGCTCCTGCCCCTCTGTCATCGGGCATTTGCCGTTGCCGTAGACCCCGGCGGACGACGCATAGATTACTTTCTTTATGCCCGCGGCAAGCGCAAAGTTCAGGATATTTCTGAAGCCCTCTACGTTGACCTCCATCATGAGCTTCTGGTCCATTACCGTGGTATCTGTTATCGCCGCATCGTGGAATACGGCATCGGCTTTTCCCGCTTTCTCGAACCAGGAGGTTTCCCTTATGTCGGCCCCTATAACCTCGCCATGAAAGCCGATGAGATTTTTGAAACTGCCCGAGGAAAAATCGTCCAGGACAACGACATCCGCCTCCCTCTCCCGTTCAAGCGCGGCCGCTATGTTGCTTCCCACAAAACCGGCTCCGCCGGTTACAAGATATTTCATAAATTCCTAACAAACCCCACTTATTTGAACGTCTTTTTGAACTCCGCAACTGCTTCGGCCATAAGGTGTTCAAGCTCTGCGCTTATTTCCTTCTTTTCCCTTATATCACTGAGTATGCCGGGGTGCCGCTCTTTCACGTTTTTTATCAGCCCCTCCTCGAAGGCCTTTGCGCGGCCGACCGGGATGTCGTCAAGATACCCCAGGGTCCCCGCGAAAATCGCAAGCACCTGCTCTTCCACGGCCATCGGCTTATACTGGTCCTGTTTGAGGAGTTCCACCATACGCTCGCCCCGCGCCAGCTGCTGCCGGCTGGTCTTGTCTAATTCGGAGCCGAACTGGGCAAACGCCGCCATGGCGTTGTACTGGGCAAGGTCAAGACGCAGTTTGCCTGCAACCTTCCGCATGGCCTTTATCTGGGCCGAACCGCCGACACGTGACACTGACAGTCCCGCGTTAAGGGCCGGACGCACGCCGGAATAGAACAGTGAACTTTCCAGATAAATCTGTCCGTCTGTTATGGAAATGACGTTGGTCGGAATATACGCCGTGACATCGTTGGCCTGGGTTTCTATGATAGGCAGGGCAGTGATGGAACCGCCTCCGTTCTTATCGCTAAGCTTGCAGGC
>JBDRGJ010000361.1:0-6587 GCA_043817835.1 bacterium | reverse complement strand
CACACGGATAAGGACGGCGCGCCCAAGATATTAAAGGAATGCACCTTCCCGTTGACGGGACAGAGATGCGTCAGCCTGATAGTGACCGACCTCGCCGTGATCCGGGTTTCCGGCAAAGGCCTTATCCTTGAGGAAACCGCGCCCGGCTTCACCGCTGCCGAAATACAGAAGGTCACAGGGGCCAAACTGATTGTCTCGCCGGAGCTAAAAGAGATCGCGGTATAGCCGTAACTGCTCAGGCGGACAGGCTGTAGGCAGTTAGACTATCAGGTAAGAAGCAGATACGACTACCAGCCTTTTCCGCCAAAGAAGCAGCGGCGGAAAGCAATTCGACATCAGCAGGGAGACTGAAAATATGGAAAAAGGTTTTGATTACGGCCAGGCCCTGGCCGAAGCGGGAAGATGCCTGCTGTGCCATAACGCGCCCTGCTCCAAGAACTGCCCCGCGCAAACCCGCCCGGACGAATTCATAAGGAAACTGCGCCTGCGCAATATAACGGGCGCCATCAGGACCGTGAAGGAGAACAATATCCTGGGCGGGGCCTGCGGCGTCCTGTGCCCGACCGCGAGGCTCTGCGAGAAGGAATGCACCGCCGCGCGCCTCGACCGCGCCATCCGCATCGGTAAGATCCAGCGGTTCCTGGTGGAACATTCCCGGAAGATAGGATTTAAGCCGTTCGCCTGCGCGCGTTTTGAGCTGCCGCGGCCAGTGAACGGCAAAGTGGCCGTCATCGGCGCCGGTCCAGCGGGTCTCGCCTGCGCGGCGGAACTGGCCAAGCACGGCTACCGGGCGACGGTTTTTGAGGAGCGGGCGGAACCCGGCGGCGTACTGCGCTACGGCATTCCGGGATTCAGGCTGACCAGGGAGTTTCTTAAAAATGAACTGGAGGATATCAAATCCCTGGGAGTGGACTTCAGGTGCTCTCGAAAGATAACCGGCGCGGACGGGGCGGAGAAATTGCTGAGGAAAGGCTTCCGGGCGGTTTTCATCGGCATCGGCCTGTGGGCGCCGGTCCGCCCGCCATTCAGCGTCGGAGCGGGCTCAAATATTATTGCGTCGGTGCAATTCCTTGAGCTGTGCCGCGGCGGCAGGCTCGCGCGCCTGCGCAAGCTCTGCGGGGGGAAGTCGGTGGCGGTGATAGGCGGCGGCTCGGTGGCCGTTGATTGCGCCAGGACCGCGCTCCGGCTGGGAGCAAAAGACGTCTACCTGGTTTACCGGAGGTCGTTCTCACAGATGCCGGCCGAAGAGGCCGAAAGGCTGGAAGCCCTGGACGAAGGGATACATTTCCTGGTGTTGAACCAACCGACGGGCTACGCGCGGGACGCGCGCGGGAACCTGACGGGAGTAAAGCTGGTCAGAACCAGGCTTTCCGGGAAGGATTCTTCCGGCAGGCGCAAGCCTGCCGATATCGGCGGAAGCGACTGGATTCTGGCTGTTGACTCCTGCATTGAAGCTGTCGGAAATAAACCGGAAGATAAATCGCTTTCCCTTGGCAGGCTTATCACAGCAGATCCGGATACGGGGTTGACCTCCAAAGCGGGCATCTTTGCCGGCGGCGACATTGTCCGGGGCCCCGGCACCGTTGTCCAGGCAGTGGCTGACGGAAAGGCGGCCGCGAAAGCCATTATGAAATATTTAAATAGGGCGTAGGGTTCAGAGGTCAGGAGTCAGATATAAGAAATCAGAGCCGGGGAAATCTATTGCTGGTCTGACTTCTGACATCCGTCCTCTGACTTCTCAGTTAAGGAGACTGTATGCTGAAGAAAGTCGATCTGTCGGTCAAATTCTGCGGGGTTACTTTTCCGAATCCCTTCATGCTGTCCTCATCGCCTGTTTCCAATAACGCGGAAATGATATCGCGGGCCTTCGATGCCGGCTGGGGCGGGGCGGCATATAAAACGCTCGTGACGGACCGTATCCCCATTATACATCCCTCGCCTCGCATGTACGGGTGCGACTACGGCGAGAAGCGGCTCGTCGGCCTTCAGAACGTGGAACAAACCACCGACCGGGGTTTGATGCCCAACCTCCGCGACATAAGCTACTTAAAAAAACATTATCCCAGGCACATCGTGATGGCCAGCATCATGGGCTTCTCAAACCAGGAATGGGCGGACCTTGCGAAAGCTACCACCGACGCCGGCGCCGACATGCTGGAGCTGAATTTTTCCTGCCCGCACATGGCGGTGGAAGGATCAGGCGCCAAGGTCGGGCAGGCCAATGATCTGGTTCGTAAGTTCACCGAAACCGTCAGGAATGTGACCAGGCTGCCCCTGGTGGCCAAGCTTACCCCGAACGTGGCGGACATGAACGAGCCCGCCATGGCGGCCAAAATCGGCGGGGCCGACGGCATATCCGCCATCAACACCGTGGCCGGGCTCTCCGATGTTGATTTAAATAATTTCACACCCAAACCGGATGTTTTCGGGAAAGGCGCCATCAGCGGCTACTCCGGGCCGGCGATAAAGCCCGTAGGGCTCAGGTTCATCGCGCAGCTGGCGAAGAATAAAGAACTGGGGCTTCCGCTCTCGGGCATCGGCGGCATTGAGACCTGGGTGGATGCCCTGGAATACATCCTGCTGGGGGCAACCACGGTGCAGGTTACCACCGGCATCATCCATTACGGTTACCGCATCGTCGAGGACATGATAGAGGGGCTCTCGGACTACATGGCGCAGCGGCGAATCAGCCGAGTGGCCGGCCTTGTCGGCAGGGCCGCCGCGAATGTCCACGAAACTTCGGACTTTGATGTGCGGCGACAGGGAATAGCGCGCTACGACCTGGACCGCTGCGCCGGCTGCGGCCAGTGCTACATCGTCTGCCGCGACGCCGGCGGCTCGGCGCTGAAGTGGGACAAGAAAAAGCGCCGCCCCGTCCTGACCAGGGACAAATGCCTGAGCTGCATGGTCTGCAGCTTCGTCTGTCCGGTGCACGGGCTTATCACTTTCAAGGAAATGCCCGGGACCTGGAAGCGCCGCAAAACCCTTACGCTGGGTTAAAACATCCCGTTGGCGCGGCAGATTGCCGCCGCCGGCATAGAAGAACCGGCCGGGGGACCAAGATGCCCGCAAGCATGCTTGCGGGCATCAATTTGGGCCGGAAATACCAGAAACTGCTACAGCTTCCCAAGCATCGCGGACAAAGCATTCAATTCCAGTCGAACAACGCCATGACTCCAGTGAGGGCTCCCCTCAAGAGCTTTGGCCATGGCATCCCTGCAGCCGAGTCCTGCCTGGGACTTGCTTCGCAGACAGCTCCATGCCTTTCTGAGCGCTTCGTCCATGTCCGCGCCGAAAACAGACTTTGCCTTGGCAAGAGCCAACATGGCCAGGGCCTGGTCTGCCGGAGACACTTCGCCGCCGTAAGGCTCCGCAAACGCGCCCGCCTCATTCTGCAGAGAAACCAGCTGCCTGGCCAGCCTGCGCGAAGGGGACATCAGCAGTTCCATGGCAATCCCTGCCACGCGGTTCTGATTTCGGATGCCGGATTCAGCCGGTTTTTCCGCTTCTTTTTTAACCGGATTTGGCACCACCGAAGAAGCCCTGGACACGCTATTTCTTGGCCATGAGCGGGCGAATTTGGCTTCACCGAATATTTTTCCGGCCCTTCCAAGACTTTTTGCATATCCCTTAAAACCTGCCGCCGAACCGAAAAATCCCTCATATCTTGTGCCTTCCGGGAGCTCGGACTCGACAGGCACAACCATGGGCTTTTGCCCCTTTGCCACCGCAACACTCTCATCCACCGCCACAAAAGAAGTATAAGCCGTGACAAGGCGATGTTTTAAGGCAAGCTGAATAATCCTCTCTTTCGCATTACCGTCTTCTTTCCCGTACATCGACCTCGTAAGATCGGTTATGCGCGCCCTTGCCCACAGCGGCCCCATCGCGCTGTTGGCAGTCTCTTTTGCGGGCAAATCCACATTCAACCTCATTTCCCATGGTTTTCCCTTAAGCCTGCCGGCAATGGCTATGCGGGCTTTGCCGCTTTTTTTATACCGGGCATGCATGAATACCGGCTGGCCCGCAAAAAGATCCGGCATAAGCGCCGGACTGGCATCAAGTATATCAAGACCCTTCCAGTCCACGGACAGGTCCGTGAGAACTGGTTTTGCAATCCTGTCATAAAATGTCTCTATGACTTTTTCCACGCGGGCAGGCTTTTCGTCATGGTGGACATACTGGACCGTTCCCCTGCCCATGACCGCCATTTCCTCCAGAAGGTAGCGGTTAGGTGAAGAACCTACTCCGAGCGGAAAAATACGGCAATCGTTGAGATGTTCTTTTATAAACGCCAGTATCCGGGTGTCATCGCCTATTTGCCCGTCTGTCATAAAGAGTATGATGCGCATTCTCCCGGGATCTTTGGGAAACTCAAGCACTTTACGCATGGCTTCAAGCATCTCGGTCCCACCGCCTCCATGAAGACTGTTTATGACAGAACGTCCAAGCGCCACATTCTCCGGCGTATTTTTAAGAGGTTTTTCAAAATGAAGCCTGTTGCCTGAAGCGAAACTGAATATCTGGAAGGTATCGTCCGGATTCATGCCTTCAAGGCATCGGAGAGCGGTCTCTTTCGCCGTTTCCACGGGAAAACCGCTCATGGAACCCGAAACATCCAGGGCAAAAACAAGCTCCTTGGGAGTTATCATGGAAAGGGGAAAGTCAGCTTTGGGCTGAACCATAAGCGTAAGATAGCCCTCCTCCCCGTCCTTGTGGGCAAGCACTGCCGCATCCACCGCCCTGCCCGCCGGCTCGTAAGTCAGCAGGAAATCTTTGTTGGGTATGCGGTCATCGGGATCGAGACTGACCTCTGCCTGAGATTCGTTGAGAACCTTCATTATTATCTCGTGCGAGGAACTGCGGATATTTTTGACCGCGATTCCCGCATTCAACCGCACGGCCACGGATATGTCGCGACCGGACCTTTGTCCAGGACGGACGACAGGAGGCGTGATGCGGGACGCATCTTTTACCTGTTCCGTATCATAAGCCCAGCCGCTGCCGGCTTTGCCTGTTTTCTCTCCGGGGATATAGCGCGGTCCGACAACCATGGGAAACACGAACTTATATACGCTGCGGTCATACGCGAGGTTCTGGATATATTTCAGGGTGACCTTTATTTCATGCCCCGGAGGGATATTGGCGACCGACTGCGTAAAGATATTTGGCCTTTCCTCATCCAGCAGGGCGGCAGTTTTTCCCGCAGCTCTTGCTTTTTCATATATATCCCTTGCTTCTTCACGTTTCTTTATATGTCCCTTTATAACGCGGTCAGCCACGGTAAGAATCATCTCATTGACCGCGGCATTCTCCGGAAGAGGAAACACATAAACAGCCTCTATGGGTTTGTCCGCCGGATTGGTGAATACCTGCGTGACCCTGACTTCGGCCGTGAATCCGGATATCTCGGCTTTTACATCAGTATGTTTCAGCGGGAGGATTCTGGAAGTCCCGGCAGAATCTCCTCCTTCGGAAACCGCCTGAAGCGAGCCTTCGCCGGTATCCTTAACCCGGGCGGATGCAAAAGAAGGAAGGATGAGGACAACTGCCAGCACCAGCAACTTTCTAACCTGCGCTTTAATTTTCATAACACCTCCCATTGCTTAGATGCCTGTTAGACACCGCAGCGCCTAAAAAGTTCCATACCGCAGATTTTTGCTAAACTTTGCCTGGAACTTTTCCCGCAAGCCGGTGTCTTTTCAGGAGGCGACTCTGAACGCTGAAGAGCTTTTTGATAAATATTCGGCCATGGTCTACAATCTGGCATTAAGGCTGTCCGGAAATCCGAACGATGCCCAGGATATAGCCCAGGACGCTTTTATAAAGGCCATCCGCGGACTGCAGGATTTGCGCGATCAGTCGGCCGCCGGGACATGGCTGTACCGCATAACCATGAATGTCTGGAAAAACAGGGTGCGGACTGAGAAAAGGCGGTTCGCATGGAAAATATTCTCCCTTGATTGGCTTAGAGACGGGGATGATGAACCGCCCCCCCTGCAGATACCTTCCGGGGAAGCTTCTCCGGATGCGGCGATGGAAAAGGACAGTGAAAAAGCAATCCTTGAAAAGTGCCTTTCGGAACTGGCTCCAGAAGACCGGGCGATTCTGGTCCTGAGGGAAATTGACAGCCGCTCTTACCAGGAAATTGCCGGCATCACGGGAATACCCCTGGGAACGGTCAAATCAAGGATTTCCAGGGCGCGCGAATCCCTCAGACAGAAACTGAGTCCGGACGGAAGGACCGATGGAACATAAAATCTGCAGGGAAAACCTGTCCGCATACCTGGATGGCGAGATGCCGCCTGCGGAAAAGCTTTTGCTGGAAAGCCATGTCGCCGCCTGCGCGGAATGCCGCGAAATCCTGGATGAGCTGAAATCTCTTTCTCTTTCCATTAAAAAACATGCCGTGGAACCGGTTCCTGTTTCTCTCCGCAATAAAGTGTTCAATAACTCAGGCAAGAAGCCATATTTCCATGAATGGCTTAAACCGGCCTTTACAGTTTCACTGGCGGCAGCAGGAGTTCTTATTATCTTCAATAATTTAACAACGAAAAGCCCGGAACCGGAGCAGACGCCGCTGCCGG
>JBDRGJ010000360.1:0-3768 GCA_043817835.1 bacterium | reverse complement strand
CAGCAGCGTTTTTACGGCGTTTTTGGCGGATCCGTGCATAAAGTACTATTGTTAATTAAAACTTTGCCAGACAGGCTAAGTTATCACCGCTCACGGCGGGAACGCAGTTCCCTTAGATGCCTTTTCTTTCCATTTCCCCCCACTTCTTATTGCCGCGCAGCCAATCTATTATCCCTTTGCCCCTGACCAGCGCGATATATTGCCTATAGCCGAAATTTTCCAGTATAGTGGAGAGTATAAGTTTGGAAAGGTCTTTTATTCTGGGATAGCGCCTGAAGGTTATCTCCTCGAGCAGCAGGGCCAGGAGCGAAAGTATTATGCCGAAGAAAATCGCGAAGAACAGGAAGGCCAGGACAGCGTAAATGTCCACCGCGCCCCGCGTAAAAGCGACAGCAAAGATTATGTATCCGACAAGCTCTATCACCGGGCTGAGGAACTCCATGAAGAAGAAATACGGCATCGCTATCAATCCCACCGTGCCGTAGCGCGGATTGAAAAGCATCCCCGCGTGGAGCGTAAGGCTTTCCGCCAGCCCCCGCTGCCACCGGTTGCGCTGCCTGGAAAGCATTTTGAGGTTCTCCGGGACCTCCGTCCAGCAGACCGGGTCCGGAACGAAGCAGATCTTCGCCGTTTTCCCCAGCTTGCGCATATTATGGTGCAGCCGGATAACAAGTTCCATGTCTTCTCCGACGATATCGGTCCTGTAGCCGCCGGCTTCTATCACCGGCTCCTTCTTAAAAAGCCCGAAAGCCCCGGAGATCACAAGGAGGCAGTTCAGCATGCTCAACCCCATGCGCCCGCTTAAAAAAGCCCTGAAGTATTCCACTATCTGGAAATTCGCAAGCCAGGACGCCGGGGTATTGATCTGCGCTACTTTCCCGTTCTCCAGCCTGCAGCCGTTCGCCACCCGTATCAGTCCGCCCGAAGCCACTACCTGGGAATAGGCTTCCATGAAAGGGTGGACTATCAGAAGCAGGGAATCCGGCTCCAGGACCGAATCCGCGTCTATGCAGCAGAAAAGGGGATAAGAGCTTACGTTTATTCCCGCGTTCAGGGAATCGGCCTTTCCGCCGTTATCCTTGTCCACTACGATAAGTTTCGGGTCCTTCCGGGACCGGTAGATCGTGCGGATTTCTTTGGACGGGAGCTGGGGATGGTAATCACGGGCGGTCTTCCTTAAGGAGAATTCCCTGCTGAGCGTTTCCAGGGTGCTGTCTTTTGAGCCGTCGTTTATCACGATCACTTCATACTGGCCGTAATTCAGGTTTAACAGGGATCTTACGCTGGCGACGATGTTTTTTTCCTCGTTGAAAGCCGGCGCGAGGATGGAGACGGGCGGAGTGATCTTGGCCTTAAGTATTTCGTTGGGGGTCGCGAACCTGGACCTGAGATGGTGGCGGACAAGCCCTATGAAGGATAGAAGGAAAAGCAGGACGTAAACAAGGCTTACAATAAAAAAGTAAGCCAGGATCAGAAGGCTCGTTGTTCTAAGGAAGATATCCATATTCGTCCAGCCACTGCGCCGCCATTCTTCCGCCCGGGCTTGAAGGGGCCGAGCGGAGTATACTTAACAGGGCGGCTTTCCCTTTTTCACCCGTTTTGATAAGCGCTTCACCGGAATTCCGTCTGACCCACCATTTGGGATCGTCAAGGGTTCCGCATAGACGGGGTATCGCGTCATCGCTCCCTATTATGCCGAGGCCCCTCGCCGCCTGGGCCCGGACCTGCCAGGACGGGTCCTTCAGGCTTTTAATGAGAAAAGAGCCTGCGGAGCTGTCCGCTATCGTGCCCAGGGCTTTATAGGCGGCCAGCCTCACTTCCAGATTCTCTTTTGACTTCGCTTTCACGATAATATGAGGAACGGCTTTTTTATCGTTCAGCTCGCCCAGCAGATGCAGCGCCAGTATTTTCACGTCAGGAGCCTGATGCTTGAGCGCACTGATCAGAGGCTGGACGGCCTTCTCTCCCAGCTCGAAGACGGTAGAGGAGAGGCGCATCCCGGCAAGTTTTGACGCTTTTACCAGGGAGTCCAGGATCGGCTGTATGGCATCGGCTTCACCAATGCGTCCAAGCGCCCAGGCGGATACCAGCCGGACCTCCGTTACGCTGTCTTTCAGGTTCAAAAGCAGTTCATTTTTTGCCCTTGACGCCTTCATCTGTCCAAGACATCTGGCTGCCTCGGCCCTGACCCACCAGAAAGGGCTTCTCATGCGCCTGAAATCGCCGTCTACGAAACCGAGAGCCTCATACGCGCGGGCTATATTCCCCAACTTCTCACCGGTTTCGCCGAAGCTCCGGTGAACGATCACATATTGAAGCACCCGGCGCAGAGGCCAGCGCATTTTAAGGAACCGCACCGGGAGCTGCTGTGCCGGGTCGTCAAGATGTTTTTCAAAAACAGGCAGTATCCATTTTTTCGCGTTGCTGATATCCGTTTCCCAAAGTACCGCCGTTACCTTTATGAGCAGCAGGCAGAAAACAAGCGCTGTTATGCACCCCATGAACACGAACGATGTGTTGACGATAAGGGGCAGCAGCCGGAGGCTGATCACGTCTAAGAAGCCTGTTGTCCAGTCCATTATTAAACCCGTGTAAACCTGCGGTGACCCTGTCCCTGCGATTTATCCCGTCGGGATTTGGTCCCCGATCTCCATCAGGCCAACCGTCAGAAGTAAAGCGACAGCGTGAAGTCCATCATAACCTGCGGGAAAGCGAACTGCTGCGTCAAAATATTATCGCCGATGCCGACCACATTGGAGTACCCTTTATACTCTTTTTTTACAAGGTTGTAAGTGCCGAACACGGAGATCCCCAGTCTGGTCTGAGGGCGCCACTCAAGTCTCAGGCGCGCGAAAGGCGTAAAGTAGGTGACCCCTTCCTTTGCCATCACATACACCCCTGCGTTATCGGTATTCGGATCGTCCTTTGACCGCACCGTCAGCCACATGTGCCCGACCCCGGTATGCATTATGAATTTCTTGCCGAGGACGGTGGACCGGTTGAGGGAAAGGCGTATCATGCTGCTGCCGTTCAAGGGGCTGCCCTCCATCTCCTCTACAGTTGAGCCGTCAGTGAAAGTGTACAGTGGTTCGGATGAATCGAACCCGGAGGCCAGTCCGAAACAAGCGTCGGCCATCCATTTCTTCGCGAACGCATATCTGCCGCCTACGCTGATAAAAGTGAAGCCGTCGGTCCCGTTTCCAGGTGTAAAAGTGTTCCCGCCCCCGCTGACCGGCAGAAGTGTTTTTGATGTTACCGGGGCGTATCCGGCCCCCAGGTAGATGCCTATGGACTGTTCTTCCGGTACCAGCACCACATACTGAGACGCGTCCCTGTCGAAGATCTCGACCGCCACCTCGGTCACGTCCGAAGCCATGATCTCCCCGGTTTCCGAGTTCACCATCTCCGTACTCATGTGGTAAACGTTCCCCAGCCGGGAGACGCTGCCCAAGATAACCAGGCGCGCCCCCAGGAGTTTTCCCACATTCGCGGCCGTGGCGCTTTCCACCGCGCCGCTCAGCCCCAGGGCCTGTTCTTTCATTACTTCGTCAAGCCTGGCCCTCTCGGTTACCGTGAACGACTTAGCCTCCACAAAGCGGTTGGTAAGCATTTCGGCGCACGCGTAATTCACCCGTTTCTCCGCCAGTTTCTTATCGGTCTTGAACGGCAGCACGGCCAGCGTGGCCGTGCTTACGCCCGCGTCGGCGGCCGCGCGTGAAAAGGTTCTGGCTATTTTGGCCATCCGGGCGTCCAGCTCGCCGGCGCCGG
>JBDRGJ010000359.1:0-6441 GCA_043817835.1 bacterium | reverse complement strand
TTCATCATTTCCGCAAAACGCACTACATCCCCCGATTCAAGCGCTGCTTTGCTGTCAAACCCAAGTTTCTTGACAAAGTGCAGGTTTTCGATCATTTCAGTCCCGGATTGCCTGCTCTTATCATTCTGCTCCCTGAGTATTGACGAAGCCGAGCGGGAATAACCTGTGAAGAACAGCAACAGATTATCCTCCAAATCATAAAGTATTTCTTTACTTATATTCAGCGGATAGGCCTTTACGGAACCATCCTTTTCAAACTCAAAGCAGGTAAGACCGCCATAAGCCGCCGCATACTGGTCCTGCTTGCCTATGGGCTCTTTAATCAGGTCTATTTCGACCTTGCAGGCCTGCTCGGCCAGCTCTTTGGGATGAATGAGATTCCTGTGGTAGCTGTGCAGGCCTTTAAGCAGCGCGGTGGTGAAGCTGCTGGACGAGCCAAGTCCCGTGCCGGCCGGGATGTCCGCCATACTGGTCAGTTCAAGATATTCTTTGTCAAAACCAAGCAGTTTCAGCGATTCCCTTATTATCGGATGCTTTATCTCGTTTACGTCTTCGGTGCGCTCCATCTGGGAATATTTTATTATGTACCCTGGAGGAAAAACTTTATGCAGCGTTATATAGACATATTTGTCTATAGCTCCTGCTATTAAGAACCCGCCATGCTGTTCGTAGTAGGATCGAAGATCGGTGCCTCCGCCGCCGAAAGTTATCCTGAGCGGACTGCGTGTGATAATCATTTAATTTTTTTCTCCGTATATTTCGCCTGCAACAGATAGCGCTTTGTAAGCGTCTTCCAAATCTCCACAAAGCGGCTTGTCGTTTTTTATGGAGTCGACAAAAGCGGCAAATTCTGTTTTCCAGGATTTATCTTCCCCGGGATATTCCCAGATTGTCGTTTCCGGCGGACCCATTTCCGGCAGCATCCTGTAAAAAGACAGCCGCTCCACCCCGTAACTGCCGCCCAAGCCGTCTATCTGCAGTTTGCCTGTTCTGCCATATATTTCGAGGCAAAACATGTTTTTCCATTCCGTGCATGAGGCATGCAGCCATGCCATCTGTCCGCGCACCGTGCGCAGGGCCATAAAACCATTGTCATCAACTGACATATCCCAGTAATAGGTAGGGGCCCAGCCTGCGACACTGTTAAAATCTCCAAGATACCACCGCGCCAGGTCTATAAGATGAACTCCCTGGTCCAGCAGCTCTCCGCCGCCGGAAACTGCTTTATCCGAACGCCATTCCCTGTCATAGCCGATGCGCCCGCCATGACCATATCGCCCCCGCACAAACATCAGATCGCCCAACATTCCGCTGTCTATTATCTCACGAGCCTTGAGCATCGCCGGATGGCAGCGCAGGTTAAAACCCACTTTCACCTTTCTTCCGGCTTTGCGGGCCAGCTCCAAAAAGGGTTTTAATTCCTGTGCGGAACGGGCTCCCGGCTTTTCAACAAGCACATGCTTGCCATGCTCCAGCGCATACTGCCCCGCAGGGGTCAACCAGGCGTTTGTAGTGGCCACTATTACAATATCTGCATCCGGATGAGCGGCGGCTTCTTTCCAGTCGGCATAAACGGCCGGGCATTTCCCCAGTTGCGCCACTTTCCTGGCGCGCTGCAAATCAGTGTCCGCAACAGCCACAAGACGGTGCCCCAGAAGTGAGCGGGCCCTTTTTTCACCGATAAACCCGCAGCCGAGTATCGCGACATTCATGATTTTAGCTCCATTTCTTACCGCGGTCTTCCGGCACTATCCTGCGCAGGGTATAGATATCGGAGGCGTTCAGTTCCGCTTTATGCTCCTTAAAATCTTGCCACGGATCCCAGACAGCGCTTATAAGCTTCCCCGTCACCCCCTCGCTTTCGGAAGAAGCCAGGTATACAGCCAATTCCGCTCCTTTTTTAAGCGGAGTCCCTCCTTTTTCCTTCTGTTTCATGGCTTTGATATAAAATTCCTTCCCGACTTTATCTGGTCCTTCAGCCAGTATTTCATCCAGCATTCTGGTGTTTAATGCTCCGGGAGCAATGGCATTTACGGAAATATTGAACGCGCCAAGTTCAAGCGCGAGTGTTTCAGTCAGACGCACCACAGCGGCCTTGGATGCCGCATAAGCGCTTATCATCGGCAGCGGGTTGGTGGCGCCGCCCCCCGACAGATTGATTATTTTACCGCCTCCTGACACCTTCATGTGCGGAATAAAATGCTTGCAGGCATAAAACACCCCGAACAGATTTATCTGCATCGCTTTTATCCACTCCGCGCTATTAATCTCTTCAAGCCGCCCTTTGGGCCCGTAGACACCTGCATTATTAACCAGCACATGCACACGTCCCAGTGCCGATACCGTTTCCATTGCAAAAGCCTGCACTGCCGCTTCGTCGGAAACATCAAGCGTTTTTGCGGTCACCGTACCGCCGCATTTTATAGTGCGCAGTATTTGTTCGGCTTCGGACAGCTTTATCGCGTCACGGGCGCAGACAACCACAGAAGCCCCCTCGCGCAAAAAAGCTCCCGCCATCTCAAGGCCCATGCCCTGGTTTGCGCCGGTAACCACGATATTAAGCCCCTTCAGCTTCATAATCTTTCGCCTCTGCCGACGCAAAAATATTCAGCGCCCGGCCTTTTTTCAATTATTTTACGCAAAAACCCGGAAGGATCTATAACCGGCCTGCCACAGACAGCCTCAAGCGCCGCAGTATCAAGCTGCCTGAATTCAGGATGTTCGGTGCCGACTATCACACAATCAGCATCAGATACGGCTTCAGAGACGGAATGCGCAACTCTTACAGACGCCGCCAATTGCGTCGGCAGTTGTTCGGCCTGGGAATCATAAGCCGCAACCATTGCGCCACTGGCAGCAAGCCATTTGCACAATTCCACCGAAAGTGACCGGCGCAATGTGCTTGTGCCCGGCTTATATGTCAGACCCAGCACGGCGACTTTCCGGCCCTTCAGCCCGCCGACCACCTCTGACAGCTTGCGTTTAATCCAGTCTTTGTGAATATTATTGCTTTCCCACACCGCCTTAAGCAGTGTGTCATTTTTTGACAGCCTGTCTCCTGTCCCTATAAGGAACTTTATATCGCGCGCCAAAGTTCCGCCGGCAAAAGCCGTCCCCGGCCCGACATAGGCTTTGGGGCCTATGCGCTCTTCTGTTTTAAGGCCACGGGCCACTTCCGCCGCGTCCGCTCCTACGGACTCGCAAATACCGGCTACTTCATTGGCAAAAACCACTGACATAGCCAGAAAAGAATTTATGGCGTGCTTGGTCATTTCGGCTGATTCGGTGCGCATCCACTCAAGCCGTGTTGTAATTTTTGAAAACAGTGGTTCAAAAGCGGCTATATGCGCCTCGGAACGCACCCCGATTACCATACGGTCCGGATTTGAAAATATCGCCAGGGCATTACCCAGCCGCAGATTCTCCGGAGAAACGGCAAACAGCAGTTCTTTCCCGGGATATTTTTTGGCACACGCCTGTTCCAGAGCACGAACAAAGCCCACCGGCGCCTGTGAAGAAATCACCACCTTTCCTCCGCCGCGCAGATATTCCAAAGACTGCAGCGTTTTACGCTCCACATATCCGATGTCGGCCCTGTCCTCGTCATCAACCGGAGTATCAAATGCCACCCACAGCACATCAGCTCCGGAAAAGGCTTTTTCCATGTCCGCGGAAAATGACAGCCTGCCGGAAGCAAGGCCTTTGCGTATACGTTCGTCCAAACCGGGCTCAAAAATAGGGGCAGCCCCTGAAGCCAGTTTCTTTATGACACCGGCGTCATCGTCAAGGCCGCAGACGTCAAAACCCAGGTCCGCCATGCAGGCGGCGGTCACGCAGCCCAGGTGCCAAAGACCGTAAACGCAGATTTTCATTGTCTGTGCTCCAGCACCCATTGATTTGCCTGCAGATACTCTAAAGTGCGGATAACACCCCCGCGTATATTCATTTCAGGCGTCCAGCCCAGCAAGCGGATTTTACTGCAATCTAAAAAGATAAACGGGTTGTCGCCAATCCAGCCACGTCCGCCGCCGGTGTAGGCCAGTTTCGGAACAACCCCCAGATGTGCCGTAATCCAGCCGATTGAGTCATTAACCTCGCAATACTCATCCGCACCAAGGTTAAATATATTGACCCTGTCTTGCGCCTTTTCAATCGCCAGCAGAATCGCGGAAAGGCAATCCTGCACATAAAGGTACGATTTGCGCTGATGCCCGTCCCCCAACACGCGCAATTCGCGGGTATTATTCCGCAAGCTTTTATAAAAATCAAACACATGCCCGTGCGTATAGCGTTCGCCTAGGATGGAGACGAAGCGGAAAATCCAGGACTGGAAACCGAAACCTTCACAATACGCCGCAATCAGCCCTTCACCCGCAAGTTTAGAGGCGCCGTAAAAGGATGTTTGAACCGGGAACGGCGCATTTTCCGGTGTCGGTATCACCGAAGCTTCGCCATAAACAGACCCTGTGGAAGAAAAAATAATACGTTTGATGCCGTTGGCCCGCATTGCTTCCAGCACGTTGTGCGTAGCGATGGTGTTCTGCTCCAGATCCCTGCGCGGATGTTCCGTGCCGAAACGGACATCTGCATTGGCGGCAAAGTGAAAAACCGTGTCGCCGCCATTAAAGGCCTTTGTCAAAGTCCGGAGGTCCAGCAAATCTCCTTCCACCAGGTTGAATGCCGGGTTTTTCAGCGCGGGTTCAAGAAAACGCTGCTGGCCGGTGGAAAAATTGTCAATCCCGGTGACACGACACCCCCGGGCCAGAAGCCGGTCGACAAGACTGCTGCCGATGAAACCCGCGCATCCTGTTACAATACAAACCATTATTTCCACCTTGTTTTTAAGCACTTATTCAGAATGCGCTCCGGCAACAACAGCCGCGCGCACACATACGCGTAAGTCTTCAACGTTACAAACCACCACCTGAACCCGACCTTCCCGAATAACCGCATCCCGAACCATGTCCTGAAAAACACCAATTTGAGCGATTGATTAATGCCTTTAGAAATACTGATATTGGTGCCATACGCCTTTCTGAACTTAACATACGGAGCCTGCAGGATATGAAAGCGCACGCCGCCGCAATACCACCGGTATAGCCATTCGAAATCCGCGGCGTACTCACATTGCCATCGCCACATGCCATGAACCGCAAGGACTTCCTTCCTGAACATCAGGCATGGATTTCTGATAGGCGATGCGGAGTTGTTTATATTCTTTTCCACCGTAGTCTCGACAAGACTATTGAACTCCTCATTGAATTCGTAGCAGTTACAGCCCACAACATCCACAGACGGGTTGTTAAGCAAAAAGCTTATCTGCGCCTCAATGCGTTCGGGCATTGATATGTCATCCGGGTCATTTATCGCGATATAGCTCCCTTTGCAACTCAGAAATCCCATATTGTACGTTATGGCCGGAAACTTCACATAGGAATCGCAATATACTTTCCTGATTCTTGAATCCTGCTTGGCATAAGAATCTATCAACGCCCTTGAGCCGTCAGAAGAAAGCGCATCCACAACCACGATTTCCATATTGCGGTATGTTTGTGCTAAAAGCGCGTCAAGACAGTCCCGCAGGTATCGTTCGTAATTATAGTTATTGACCACAACGGAAACTAATGGTTGATCCGGGTTGCGATTTCGTTCAGATTCAGCAGGCCTCATCGCAAATCCTCGTCAAAAATACTTAAAATTATTGTCGAATCACTCCGGCTGCGTATAACCGGGTTTTTATTGGCATAAAAATAGTCTCCCGAACCATTTTCTAATGCAATCTCCGAAGACTGATAGACGACATTCACTTTCCCGGATTCAACCAGGATATGGACAACAGGCGGTTTTCTGATTCTCCCGTTGCGGCTGAAATATGTGCAATCATACAGTTCCCCGATTCTTAAGTGCACGCGGAAATTTACCGGGGCTTTTTGTTTAGAATAGTGCCCCTGTTCTACCTGAGCCTGGAACGGATAAAGCCCTCTTTTAATAAGGCTCTCCTTATACGCCCCGTTATCGTCATCATGATTGGCAAATAATTCATTCGTTAAAACACCAAACCGCCAGGGTGTTTCGCCAAAGACCGCCTCAAACCATAGATGCTCTAAATTAAACGGGGTTTCCGGGGGCCAAATGCATAAGTTAACTCCCAACGATACGACCCTCCGGTTGACACGATCAAGCAGTCTTTTATATCCCGGGTAAGGCAATAGCCGGGCCAGGATGCCGATAAGTGCTTTGAAATAAACCTTTCGTTTCGTATTCAGGCCGGATAAAAGCATTTTAAAATAAGCCGTTGAGTATATGCCCACCAGCGAAGATGCGCAATATTTTGGCGATATCCTGCTGAGAATCAAACTGATTTTTTGAGAATATTGAATGATATGGAACAACTCGGTTTTTACCGGGTTAAGCGGCAACAGGTTTTCAATCCCCAGTGCC
>JBDRGJ010000358.1:0-2471 GCA_043817835.1 bacterium | reverse complement strand
GCGCGCGACCTCGGCGTCCAATCCGAAACCTGCGGTGCAGAAAAAAGGCTTGCCGTTGGCCAGTGCAACGTCTATCCTGCGCTCGGGCCAGTCAAAAAGACTCCGGCAGACCTCGGCGGGCTTCATCGGAATATGAAGATTTCGCGCCAGTCCGTTACCGGAACCGCACGGTATTATGCCTAGAACCTGCTCTTTTCCGACAAGAGGCATGGCCGTTTCCCGTATCGTGCCGTCCCCCCCCACGGCTACTACATTCCGGTATCCCTCTATGACGGCCCGGGTTGAGAGTTCCAGGGCATGCCCCCTGGCCCTGGTACTGACTATCTCAAAATGACTGTGTCTTCCCTGGAAAATCGAACGTATGAGGTTTTCAATGCCCCTGAACCTGTGTCCCGCCGCCGGATTTATTATAAAGAAATAGGACATCGCTGTTGAAGTTCAACGTTGCCAAGTCACAAAGTCACCAAGTCACCGGCAGATGAAAAATAGTCGTTATCCTGTAACTTGTGACTTGGTGTCCTGGAAACCTATTCTATTGCGCTCAGGCCCGTGGCCCACGAAGCTTTTCCTCCGGTGGGTTTTATTGAGATGAGAAGATTGCCTGTATTGAGGTCACCCGCCTGGCATTTGAACCTGACAAGATAAAAATACCCTATTCTTACATCGGGACTGCGGCCCAGCACTCCGGCGGAATCATCCACATATAAGTAATACACTTTTTTCGCGAATTCAGGAAAAGAAAAATTCAGCCTCCAGCCGGAGCCGATTCTCCTGGCGACAAGCATCTGAAGCTCGAACTCCAACTCCTTCCCGCTCAGTGAAGACGGCGAGGCCAGAAATTCCCCGGCTTCCCTGCCGATGGAGGCTGCAGGAGCTTGTCCCGGGGCTTTTTCGGTTTTTTTGGCGGGTTTGAAGGCGCGCGGCGCAGCCGTCCCGGAGTAGTCAGCCGGCGGCTCCTTTTCGAAGAGATCTTCCGGATTTTCCACAAAAGTGTCATCAGGCTCTTCGCTTTTGACCGGGGGCGGGACCTGAGAAGATGAAACCAGGGCCGGCTTTTCGGCTGCAGGGACCGGATAATTCAGTGACGCAGCCGGATAACGCCCGTAAGCATTCCGGCAGGAGTCCGAAAGATTAAAGAGGCGATCCCGCAAAAGATATCCGGCGCCGGCGCCTACCAGAAAAAAAAGAAGCGTATTCAGGACCCGCAGGCGGAAAAAATTCATATGCTTTTATTATGCGACGTTGAAGTTACGAACGCATTTCAGCCCAAGCAAGGGCGCTCTTTTTGTGGGCAAGTGAGGATTTACAGCAATTTTATAAAATATTTTAATAAATACACGACTTTAGGGTTTATAACGGGAGTTCACCTCAAAAAAAATGAATACTGAGAATCTGCCGGACAGCGAGATACGGGCGTTGCTGCGCCTTATTCAGGATGAGGACGAAGGCACTGTCCTGGTGCTTAAAAAACAGCTTCGGGGACTGGTGGACAGCCAGCGCGCGAGCGTGCAGACCATGGTGGCCAACGAATTTCCCCAACTGCGCTCTACGGTAGAGTCGCTGATAGAGGAGTCCCGGTGGGACAATCTTGAAGCGGAAATAAGAGTTTTTGCAGAGAGAAGAGGCGAGCCTGATCTGGAGCAGGGACTCTATCTCTTATCGAAGTTTTCCTACCATCGGGTAACCCGGACAGACATCTCTTTTCCTCTGGACACCATAGCGGCCGAAATACGGGAATCGGGCGCGGCAACAGCTTCCTCCGGCATGATCGATAAAATCAACCACACCCTTTTCACGAAGTACGGATTTCGGGGAAATGAGTCTGATTATTACGACCCGGACAATTCCTTCCTCTTCAGCGTTCTGCGCAAGCGGATGGGCTCTCCGATAGCCCTATCCTGCATCTATCTTATGGTGGCTGCGCGTCTGGACATGCAGGCCGGCGGAATGGCCCTGCCCGGCCACTTTGTTGTACAGATCAAGACTCATCCGGACCATGTGTATCTGGACCCCTTCCGCAGAGGCCGCAGACTGACCCTGGGGGACTGCAAGGCCATCGCCGCCAGACAAAACACCTCATGGGACCCGGCATTCCTCGTTCCCTCCAGTCCTTCATACATGCTTGCAAGAACGTCTGCCAATCTGGCGAACGCTTATGACAAAGCAGGCAACGAACGAAAAGCCGGTTTCTTCAAACGCTGCATGGAAATTTTTGAGTAGCATATCCGATATGCGTCCGATCATCGATAAACTGCAATCCGCACAACTGCCGCCGGTATGATAAAAGCAGATTGCCTGACGCGCAAATACGGCAGAATCACCGCTGTGGACGGTATTTCCTTTGAAATAGCGCCCCGCGAAGTCGTGGGTTTTCTCGGGCCCAACGGCGCAGGAAAAACCACCACTCTCAAGGTACTTGCAGGCCAGCTGCATCCCACTGAAGGTTCGGTAGAACTGGCCGGGATGGACCC
>JBDRGJ010000357.1:0-7228 GCA_043817835.1 bacterium | reverse complement strand
CAAAAGTCGCAGTCCCTGTTTTTTTGATTCTTTTGGCGTCCTATTCGTTCGCTGCCGTAAGAAGAAATTTTGACTGGGGAGATGAAATCGGTTTTTGGATAAAAACAGCGGAAAAATTGCCGCTTTCCGCAAGGGCCAGGTCAAATCTTGGAATGGCATATTATAAGGTGAATGATTACAGCCGGGCGAAGTCGGCGTTCGAGGATGCCTTGAAAGTTGAGCCTAATTACCCCCCTGCGCATTCCGGATTAGGGCTCATGCATTTCAGGATGGGGGATGCTGAAAAAGCGATAAAAGCGTTTCAGAAAGCGGGTGTCATAGAATGAGAAAAAGCGATTTTATCGTCCTTATGCTTTTATCTGTTTTCGTTTTCGCCGATACGTTCAGGGTTCCGTTTATTTGGGACGATGCGGGACAAATAGAAAAGGATATGTTTATACGAAACGCTGATATTTCCGTTTTTCTTAAGCCTTCCTACTGGAAAGGATACAGGACCACAATATCTCCTGTCCAGATTCCATTAAAACCGGTGAGCCCGATGCGGACGTTGAGCTATATGCTGGATTATAAACTCTGGGGGCTTAATCCTGCCGGGTTTCATCTGACGAATATTACACTGCATGTTTTAAACGTTCTTCTTGTTTACCTTTTGTGCTGGGCAATTTTCAAGGATAGAAAAATTTGCCTTTTTGCAGGGCTCTTCTTTGCTGTTCATCCAATGCATGTGGAAACAGTCGCCTGGATAAAGAACCGTCTTGACATGTTCGCGTCGGTATTTTATCTGTCCGCCTTGATTTTATTTGTCAGACATGCGGATCGGGATGTTGACGGCGGAATTCGCAGCCCAAGGGGCGCGGCCATGCTGGGCGGTTCTGTTCTTTGCTATGTCCTGGCACTGCTTTCAAAAGAGATGGCGGTCACCCTGCCTGCCATTCTGCTCCTTTATGTCTTTTGCTTCCGGGCGGACGGATTAAGAAAGCCTGATATGAGGCCGATGAAAAGAACAATCCCTTTCTGGCTGATCACTTTCTTTTATTTCTGGTTTCAATTCTATTATGTGAAGGCGGGAGAACTCGCGGGCCAGATGGCAGGCATGATAAGTTTTTACTCCCATGCGCTGATTGTATTCAAGACCGTCGCCTATTATCTGAAACTTCTTGTTTTGCCGTTTTGGTTTTGCGTGGAAAGGTTTCTTTCAGTGCCGGAATCAATATTTGAGCCGACGGTCTTGATCTCATTGGCAGGGATTATTTTTTGCGGTTTGCTTATTTATTTGTTTCTTCAAAACAGAGAAAAAGGCCTGGTTTTCAGCCTGGCTTTCATGGTGTTGACGATTTTGCCTGTTTCAAACGTCATTTACCTTGCTTCAAGACCCATTGCCGAGCACAGGCTTTACATCCCGTCAATCGGGTTGTGCATTCTGATCGGCTTGTTGATTTCAAAAATAACGCTGAAAGAAATGTTCAAACATGCCAACAAACTCGTATATGCATGCGCCTTATTGCTTGTAACAGGTTATTCTTTCGCTTCCATGAAACGCAATCACGATTGGTTAAGCCCGATCCGTTTATGGGAGGCCACCCTGAAGACTTCGCCGGACAATTTCCGCACGCATTACAACCTCGCGGGCGCGTATCTTTCAGCGGGAAGGGATGAAGATGCTTTGATTCAATTTGAAAAGGCATTGGAAATTATGCCGGACGACCCGCTTCTTCGCAACAGCCTGGGAGTCGTGCATTTTTCCCATGACAGATTCAAAGAGGCGATATCGGAATTTGAAAAGGCAGTCAGGATTTATCCCATGTTCGACAATGCGCACACAAATCTCGGCTGGGCGCACTACAAAATGGGGGAAAAAGAAAAGGCATTGCGCCACATAAGGAAAGCAATAGAGATAAATTCCGATTTCGGCCTGCCGCATTTTCAGCTGGCCAAAATCTACGAGGATGAGGGGAAAATAGATGAGGCAGTCAAAGAGCACAGGATTGCCTGCGAAATCTACCTGTATGACTGGAATTTTCACAAGGAACTGATCGCGGTTCTGGAAAAGCAGGAAAGATTCGACGAGGCAATCGGGGAATACAGGAAGGCGATAGGTCTTAATCCGCATTCCGTGGGCGCGCACAACAATCTGGGGGTCGTTTATGTTCAAAAGAAGATGTACGGCAAAGCAAAGAAAGAGTTTGAAAGGGTCATGGAGCTTGATTCAGTGAATTCCCTGGGGTTGGAAAATTTAGCCAATGTCGAAAGGATTTTAAGCAGGCCGGACAAGAATTAAAAATGGATATTCACTGGCGAAGAAAACCAAATAGCGGCGTCATCGCCGGCATGAAAAATGCGGCGCTGATGACGCTTTGCGCCATTTTCATTTTTTCATTTTTAATCTTTAGTTTTCAAAACGCGCATGCGCAAACCATAGTTGACGGCGGGTCAACTGAATATTCATCGCAGCGCCACATATTTAAGGATAAAAACGGCAATTATTGGCTTTTTTATACGGATACAGTGACTGAGGCTTTTGTTTATAAGTTCAGTGATGACGGCGGCGGAACATGGTCCGAGACTTCAGAACGGGTTTTCCCTTACGGGGCCTGCGGGACCGAGGATTGCCGGGCAGCCGGTACAATAGGCGCTGTCTGGTACAGCAGTGAAGACCCTGACAACGGAAGGGTATATGTCATCGTGGGCAATAAGTGCGGTAATGACAAGACCGGTGACGGCTGTTCAGGCAATAATTCCCGTTATGCCTTTGTCCAGGCCGGGAAACCCATGGCAGACGGAACAATTGAGTGGAAGACAACTCCTGCAACTGTCAAAATGGGCCATACCAGCACAAGATATATGTATGAGAATGGAAGCGTAAACATATCCAAACTTCCCAACCAGTTAAAAACTGATAATAATATACGACTTATGGTCGTAATAAAGAAGTCGAGCGGTGGAGACACTCATCACTATGTCAGGGAAAGCGGCGGCAGCGTCAACCCTGTGACCATGGCCATGTCTTTTAACGAGACAAGAAACACAAACATGCTGACTGTTACCGGAAGCGGCGTTATAGATCATGGGCTTCTTCTGGTTCCTCATGATACGGATTCATTTTATGGTTTTTATAAAATAGGCAGCGAATCGGCAAGCAGCCAAAAAGGCGTTATGAATTTTATTTATAAAGACACACTTGAGTCAAATACCAATGCGACGTCCGCGCGGACAACACGGTTTCTTACAGCCTCGCCGAATTTAAGCATAGATTATTCGCATTCCGCTGTTGTCGAGCCTGCCGAGGGCAGTCAATACACAATCCATTATGTGGGGATCGGGGGTGATAACGACGGAGTAGAGCCTGTCTATGTAAGGTACAGAAGAAGGGCTGCCGGCGGCGGAAGCGGTTGGTCCGGACCGGTGACCATTGATTCAGTGCATATAAATGCAAGGAACCCGACAATCGCATGGGTCGACGGGGATCCTGACGATGCAATATATGTGGTCTATACAGATAGCTGTACGGACGAGTCGCAGAATCCTTACTATTCTTTGTGGATGTCTTCTGCTTCTTCAGTGGATTATGACACATGGTTTCCGCCTGTCAAAATCGCCACCGGAACAATCGACCTTTATTATGACAATCCCTCTCTTGACATGTACGGCGCTTCGCCGTGGTTTCTTCCCTTGACTTATACCGGCAGTGACGGCAATGTATACTTCGATGGAATAGTGACTTCACCTTTCCCACCGCCGAATTTGAGCGGCATCACTATCAGCTCTGATCCTGCCACCGCGCCTTTCAGCGCAAAGCAGTACACCCTTATAATTGAGAACGGCTCGGATTTTCTTAAGTATGCGGGGGCCGGGCCCAAGCTGGCTATTCTCAAAGGAGGTGCGGCGCAGAATGAGATAAAAGTCATTCAAAGTTATTACCATTCACCCAGTTCGTTTACCGCGCTGGTCAGCATCAGTTCCACGGTTGTCGGCGGAATCAGCGGCGGACCGTATGATTTGAAGATTACCAATCCGGAAGGTCAAACCGATACGACGCAGGAGGCCATCGGCATCCCTGCGCCTCAAATTACAAGCGTTTCCGAGGCCGCGTACGAGACGGATGCGGGCTCGCCGAATTCAGGCGGGATATTACCGAATAACAGCGGAACAACATTCATTACGAGAGATCTCAGGATTCTTGGCTCAAATTTCATGGACTGGGGCGCCTCAACAGGCATGGTCACTGTTTTGATTACAGGCGGCATTACAGTAGATACCGTCACCTATAACGGCACAGGCGATTTTATAGCCAAACTTAAAATATCCTCCGCTACTGCCGGCGGAGAATACCAGGTCACTGTTAAAAATCCTGAGGGGCAGAATTTTGAAACAGCTGCCGCCACATTCACGGTCACTGTTCCCACAGCAACAATAAGTTATCCCGCGGAAGGCGACGGTTTTGCGAGCTATTACACCGAGGGCGTTTTAATGAAATACTCAACGGGTTTTGCAATCATAAGCGGCGGCGCGGGATTCAATGATTTGGGCCAGACCAGCCTGGAGGCAAACCAGAATATCCGCATCACGGGTCTTACCAGCAATGCGGCCGGCGACACGGTCATAACCGGTCAGACCTGGACAGGGGCTGTTTGGAGTTCACCGTCAAACCCTGAACTAGCCTGGAAGGACGCTGCGGGAACCGATTTGTGGAATTACGCCTCGTTTATTCCCGACAATCAATGCCTGAACGGAACCGAGGGGCAGAGATACAGGCTTGAGGCAAGGGCGCGCACACTTGACGAGGGCAGGGGCAATCCGTCAGCCGCCGTTGAAGTGACGCTTGACCGGAGGGCGCCCGAAGGGGCCATCACATCACCCGGTTCTGCCGCAATAAAGGCTCAACTGCCCATTATATTTGAATTTACCGAAACCAACGAAGGTGCTCCGGGTCTTTTCGGAATAGGGGTTTCCACATGCAGAATTCTGATTATGGACACCAGGAATACAAGCGACCCCGGCGATGATTATTCCTGGACAGGGTCTTCATGGAGCGACATAGAGGGCGCTGAAATCTGGCTTACTACCGATACTACGGATGCCTCTGACATGTACTGGTCAGGGTCCACCCCTGCCGATTCTTTCAAGTCCACCGCTACCGTTACCCTGGACGATGGTACTAAGATTCCGTCACCCGAATGGCTCCAGGACAAAAAATACAAGATTCAGATCTGCGCCGACGACGGATTCGCCGGCATCGATCCGGCCAACCATTCGGGGTGCACTGATCCGCAGCAATTTATCTTCGATGTCGTCATCCCCACCCTGACGCTGAACTCGCCCGCCCCGCTTTCAGACAGCGGGGTTTTCGAGGACATGCCGTGGTACATAGACGTGACGGAAATCGGCGGGCAGATGGAGGATTTAGGAGACACTTTGAACGACTATTTCATTTATGTGCGGATATACGATATGGGCATAGAAGGGGGCGGGCCGTTTTTCTATCTGAACCCCGCAACGGATGTTTTTGACGGCACCCCGAAGGGAAGCGCATGGAAAGAGGTAAAGGTGCAGGGGTCGGCATCGGCGATTCGCGGCTGGACCAGAGGCACCTCGCTGGTGCCATGGGATGACAACCACGGCTATAAAATCGAAGTTTACGCCAAGGACTCGGCGGGGAACAGCACCGGCACCGCGACGTTTCCGCTGTTTACCAAATACTTCCGGCTGGAAGACGAGGACCCCACAATTACCATCAGTTACCCTGAGCCCGGCAATTACGGGGGCACGTTCGCCGGCACGGTGGACGGAACAGCCGGCGATGAAGTATCCGGCGTAAGCACCGTTACGTATTCTCTCCGCTACAACGGCTCCGGCGGGACATTCCATTGGGACCCTGATGATTATGACAACGACAACGCAGGCGCGCCGGACTGGGACAACCAGTCGGATATCATCTGGAATGTGGGCTGGTCCACCGACGTATTCAAGGTCAGCCCCGCCACATGGACTGTTTCCGGCGTTAACTGGATAAACGGCAAAAACTACTATCTGTCAATAGGCGCGAAGGATTTTGCGGGCAATGTCACCGTCAGTTCATCCACGCTGTCTTTCCGTTTCGACGTTTCCTCTCCCGTGACGAATGTCAGCTTTCCGAAGGCCGAAACCTACTCGGAAACATTCTCCGATATATCAGGCACCTCGGTCGACGGACCCGGCGGGGGATATATGGACCCCGCGGGGATCAAGGAAATCTTCGGCGGTATCCGCAGGGAATCAGACGGCTTGTGGTGGAACGGCTCCACCTGGACGGCCCGCGGGGATTTCCTTCTGGGGACCGAAAGCCCCTGGTCCATCACTGGTTTAAAAGGCCTGGATAATTTCTGGGATTTGCTTGGCGATGCCGGCATAACCGCCGAGACCTTTGACATACATGTCTGGGCCAAGGATAACATCACAAAACCCGCCGCTGATGACGCGTACAGAAACATAGAATCCTCCGTGCCGGTCAAGCTTGTTTTCAAGTATGAAATCGAGCCTCCCAGTTCCACTATTATCGTTCCATCCAACCCCGGAGGCATTTACGAATGGTATTATTCGGACACCGTCGACTTTCCCGCGATAGAAGCCACTGCCGTCGACCTGCCGCAATCAGGCCCCGGCTCCGGCGGCGCTGTCGACGACAATAATGTGTGGGTGCAGATCTGGGATGACAATAATTTATGCTGGAACGGAACTGATTTCGCCGCAACCTGCCAGCCTTTCAGCTATCCGGCTCACAGCTCCTGGAAAAACATGCCGCTGGTGTCCTCAAGCCACACCTTTTCCACGTCGCTTTTCTGGAGCAAGGCTGTCGACGGTAAAACGTACAAGATCAGGGTCTCGGCATGGGATTTGTCAAAGAGCCAGACAGGCGACGCCGCGCCCAACAGGGAGGGTTCGTTTGACCCCGGCAGAAACGAGAAATACTTCCGCGTGGATAAGTCCAAGCCCGAGGCCCGCATAATCGCGCCTGTAAACGGCAGCGAACTCAACAGCTATCCCTCCGCCATCTCCGGAACCGCTGCGGATGTAAGCCCCGGTTCGGGCCTGCTGGAGGTCAGCACGGCGGTCATGCGCGTTGCGTATTACGAGGAAGGCAACTGCAGCGGCGGAACCGGGGCTTTCTGGGACATAGACACGGGCAATTTTGAGATTGCCGGAACCACGGATAATCCGCCTACAGAGGCATGGGGCCCGCCTTCCACGGTCA
>JBDRGJ010000356.1:0-4456 GCA_043817835.1 bacterium | reverse complement strand
TGTCCAGGGGGACCGGGCTGTCACCTGTTTTCTGCATTCGGCCCTCCTAACTTTAATATGTTTGTCCCTTTTGGGGGCTTGAATTCGAATATTTCCGCTGGAATCTTCCCGTTCTTTTCGATGTTTGCCAAAACGGTGCTGATTACGGTCCTGCCTACGGTCAGCTTTGTCTCTGCGGGGAAGCAGTCTGCAGGAGAAAGGAAGAGTTCCAGCGTGTAAAGGGAGGGATTTCCCCTGGGGATGAATTTCAGATGCAGGTATCCTCCCGCAGATAAGCTGGACACTGTGACGTCGTGCTTTTGCACTATGCTGGCATAATTGCCGAAATCCATGATTCCCGCGAAGGAGGTGCTCTGGTTCTTCTGCCAGTCTTCCCAGACGGCACGCACGGCCTGCGAATCTTCCGGCTTGTATATCCAGAGGATTTTTTTATCCGTGTATATTATCTGCCTGCTTGGCCGAACGTGCTCCACTCTCAGGCGGTTCGGCTTCAGAAAATGAATCCGTCCTTCCAGGCTTTGCTCCAGCCCTGCGTCTAAGAAGAGGACTTTTTGCCGGAATTCCGCCTTGAGGCTTTCGAGATTCCGGTCCCACTTCTTGAGACGGTCCAGGATCGCATCCGCGCGGTCCGATGTTGTCACGGACAGCGCGGATGCCGTGCTTTTCCCGACCGGTTCCGTTTCAGGCGCGGCCGCGGGAACAGCAGTTTCCCGTTTGACCTTTGAAGCAGGTTCTACGTCCGCCTTGTCCGCTGCATGGATCTCCGCGCACAGCGTCAAGGCAAGCGCCGTCGCCGGCAAAAGTTTCATAATCGCTTTCATTGCATCGGTTGCCCCTCTCCGGCCCCCGCTTCCTCTCTGGCTGCCATTCCTGAAATATAATCTTCGATCTTGTCGAAGAATATCTCCCAGCGGTTGGAACCGTCGGGTTTATGTATGAAACCCCTTACTTCCAGAACGCTGAGAAGGTTGGTGGCCCGGGCAGATGAGCCGAAATGGGCTTTAAGAAGATCCTGGGAGACCCGCCTTCTTTCCATGATAAGGTGCAGGGCCTGTTCCAGTTCCTCAGGGCTTCCTCCCTTTCCGTCGGCTTCTGTCTGGTCCTTTTCCTCCAGCAGGGGCATGGGGTACCAGGGTCTGCCCTGTGCCCTTATAAAATCAGAAACTCTTGTTATTTCACTTTCGGAAACATAGGCGCCCTGTATTCTGACCGGCTTTTGCGCGTCTATAGCCAGATAGAGCATGTCTCCTTTGCCCAGAAGCGATTCCGCCCCTATCATATCCAGTATGACGCGTGAATCTATTTTGGAGGCGACCTGCATGGCTACGCGGCTGGGCAGGTTGGCCTTTATGACTCCTGTGATTACATCCACGGACAGCCGCTGGGTGGAAAGCACCAGGTGAATTCCCACCGACCTGGCCATTTGAGCCAGGCGCTGTATGGCGTCCTCCACCACGTCTCCGCATTGGAGCATGAGATCGGCCAGTTCGTCTATCACCACGAGTATATAGAATTCCGCAGGCTCGTTGTTTTCCGCGGCCCAGCGGTTGTAGGAGGATATGTTCTTGACCTTTGCCTTCTCAAATTTTGCGTAGCGCAGATCCATGACTTTCGTAAGGGCCACAAGCGAACGGGCCGCGTCCTTCGGGTGCGTTATTACGGAGACTTTTTCGCACGGCGTCTTGGGATCGTAGAGGTAGGGTATCCAGTCGTAGAAAGTCAGTTCCAGTCTCTTGGGGTCTATCATGAGAAACTTCAGTTCATCCGGGGTGTTCCTGTAGATCAGAGACAGTATAAAAGCGTGCAGGAAAACGCTTTTGCCGCTGTTTGTGGCCCCCGCCACCAGCATGTGCGGCATTTTCTCCAGGTCGGCCACTGCAGTGGCTCCGTCGGTGTGTCTGCCTATGCCGAAAACAAGAGGAGCACGCTTTTCGTTATAGGATGAGCTTTCGAGAATTTCCCGTATGCAGACTGTCGCCGGCTGCGCGTTGGGTATTTCAAAACCTATGGCGGATTTGCCCGGTATGGGCGCTATAACCCTTATTCCCATAGCTTTCATGGCCAGAGCGATGTCGTTGGAAAGAGCCACTATGGAACTTATTTTCACGCCTGACGCCGGAGTGACTTCATAGCGGGTTATGACCGGGCCGGGATAAATCGCGGAAACGTGAGCCGCAATCTCGAAACTGGCCAGAGTTTCCTCCAGTTTGCGGCTGGCGGCCTGAACTTCTCCGTCCGCGGGACCGGCAATGCCGGAAGCGGAGGGCTCGTTGAGAATGGATGTGCCGGGAAGCCGGAAATCCCTGAAAGGGGACTTGTCATTTTTGAGAATTTTTTTCTTAAGCTCCTCAGGAGTCTTTCCGGCATTTTTCTCCTCCGGTGAGGAGCGGTGCATCCTGGCCGCCGGCGCAGCTTCCGGGGTCTTGTCCTGCGGATCTTCATCTTCGCAAATATCTGCCGTCTTTTTTTCAGCTTTCACTGTTTCGGGGCGGGAAATCTTCAGTTCGCGTTTTTCGGCTGTTTCCCGTTCTGAAATAATCTTTAACCTGCTGTTGAGTTCGCGCCTGGCTGCCATCCAGGCTCTGTAATCATCTGCCGCGGCTCTGATGAAACGTTTTAAAAGGTTTTTCCAGGAAATCTCAAAAAGGACCTGTGTGCCTATAAGCAGAAAACCCAGGCTCAGAAGCACCGCGCCCGTGGCACCGAACATTTTTTCGAAAAGGGATGAGCAGACTGCACCCAGCCGGCCGCCGTTTAAGCCGGATTCAATGAAATGTGTCTTTCCCAGATGCAGGATGGATGACAGAGAGCACAGTATTACGGCCGTCCCGGCCATGAGGGTAAAAGCACCCCTGTGCGGCCGGTCGGCCCGAAGGAGAAGTATAACCAGGCCGTAAAGGAGAAGAAAGGGAAATATGTAGGCGGATTGGCCCATCAGGGGCCTGAGCAGAGTCGAGAGATGGCGTCCTGCGACCCCTCCGGAATCTCCGTGCCAAAGCGAAACCAGCATCCAGAGCGTGAGGGAAAATGCAAGTACCCAGTAGGAGGCCCAAATCCATGGCGACCTGGTTTTCTTTTTTTTCGCAGCCAGTCTTTGTCTCATGGGCAGTCACCGCAATGCAAGCACCATAAGCAAAACACCGGGCCCCTGCCGGGGCCCAGTGCCGCGCCCGCCTGTGGAATTGTGTTGCGGGCTGGCAAGGAACGCAAGCGACAGACTTCTAAAGAGCCCGAAGGGCAGAGTTCCACAGCCATGCCGTGGGTATCTACGCAGAAAATTTATCACCCTGAATCAAATTATTTCCCTATTTTTCAGTGAATTACTGTCTTGCAGCTGCTTATTTTGCTTATGTTTCTTGTTTTGCTTGAACTTAATTGGATGAAGCCTGCGTCTGCTCAGCATGCTGTCCTGGGACAATCCTGACTTTATAGGTAAGTTCGTCCGGAATCAGGCAGACCCTGCCCTGCGATGCCAGCCAGCCCAGTGCCATATAAAGCACGGAGCCCGACAGATGCAGACGTATTTTAAGATCCCAGGATGTTATTTCCCCGTCGGCGGGAAGAACCTCCAGTATTTTTGCGGCCGAGGACTTTATCGTTTCGCTGAATGAATGGGATTCGTTCATAATGCAAGGGTGGTGATACGGTGATAGGCTGATAAGTTAATAGGGGACGGAAAGGGATTTAATTCCAATGACTCTTCTTCCCTGTCATTGTATAAACGTATCACAATATCAACATCAACAACCTCCTCAATTTTCCTGATTACTTCTTTTGTATGACGAAAAGCGGCTGGTTCGTTTCAACCGGTTTGCCGTTTTCCACCAGAACCTTGGTTATCACGCAGTCGCATTCCGCTCTCAGTTCGTTGAAAACCTTCATGGCTTCCACAATGCATACAACCTGCCCTGCTTTCACCGAATCCCCCTCTTTTGCAAAGGGCGGGCTGGAGGGTGAGGGAGCGCGGAAGAAGATGCCGGTCATGGGGGATTTTATGGAGTCCCCTGTCACAGGCTGCGTTGCAGCAGGCTGTGCGGACTCGGCCCGGCTCGCGGACGGCCGGGAATGGGAAACCACAGGGACAGGGACCTGGATTTGAGGAGAGCTCTTGCGCACCAGCCTTACATGCACGTCGTCCCTGTTGAATTCCAGCGTCTCAAGACTGTTCAGGTTCATAAATTCGTAAAGTTCCCGGACTTCTTCAAGAACCGGAACAGAGCCGTTGGAACCCGGTTTTGATTTTTTTGCAGAGTTTCGGGTACGGCGGCCGAACAGAATCCGGACATCCCCGCCAGCACCCTCCACAGAGTTTCGGGTACGGCGGCCGAACAGAGTCCGGACATCCCCGCCAGCCTTGCGGATTGTCTTGGTCTTGGCCATGGTGTTCGTATCCTCCTACTTCACCCCGGTTTTCAGCAGGGCTTTACGGGAAAGCTTGAATCTCCCGGTATTGTCC
>JBDRGJ010000355.1:0-2713 GCA_043817835.1 bacterium | reverse complement strand
TTAGCGTATAGCGATTAGCGCATAGAGGCTGATCGCAATTATTTTTTGTTTGTCTGTAAACTTATCACTTACCACTGAACACTGTTCACTTCCTTAATAAATGCCGAAATACAGCCAGAATTTTCTGACCAATCCCGCGGTGGCTGAAAAAATCGCCTCAGCCTGCGTGCCAGACCCGGAAGATATTGTGGTGGAAATAGGCCCTGGCAGAGGTTTTCTTACCGGGTTTCTCATCAAGCTTTATCCGGGAAGGATGATTGCCGTGGAAATAGACCCTGCAATGGTCAGAAGCCTGAAGGCAAAGTTTGAGGGAGCGCATCTGCGCGTGGTGGAGGAAGATTTCCTTAAGACCGACCTGGAACAGCTTTGCGGCGGGAAACGGGCTGTTTTAGCAGGCAATCTTCCGTACGATGTGGCCTCGCCGATTCTGCAGAAGGTGCTTGGGTGGAAAAACTTTCATCGCGCCATTTTTATGTTTCAGAAAGAGGTAGCGGAAAGGATAACCGCAGTTCCGGGAAGCCGCGATTACGGGGTGCTTACCCTGGCCGTTCGCTCCAGAGCCGACGTGACCATGCTGCTTGGAGTGGACAAAAGCAATTTTCAGCCTGTTCCCAAAGTGGATTCGGCCGTTCTGATTTTCAGGCGCAGAAGCGAGGTGTTTTTCAGCCTGCCGGAGGACGAGAGAAACTTTTTTGCGGCCGTAAAGGCCGCTTTCGCCCATCGCAGGAAGACAATTCTGAATTCCATGTCTTCCGCAACGGATATTTCCAAAGAAAATCTAAAGGCCGCGCTTGAATCCGCCGGTATAGACCCGGCGCTTCGCGCCGAGGCTGTAGCAATGGAATCTTATCTTGCTTTGTCCCGGCGTGTCCCGGCGGCTTTTCATGGGCAACCATTTGGTATAATTCAAAAATGAACATATACGAGCAGAGACTCAGGGAATTCCAGCGTCTCCTTTTAAAGGAAAAACTTGACGCTTATGTCGTGAATCGCACGCTCGAGCAGGGTTTTCTGACCGGGTTCGCCCTGGACGGCTACATGCTTCTGGTGGCGCGCGCGCATTCGTGGGTGTTCCTGCCGGAGATGCTTTTGGAACATTTCCGCTCTCAGGTGGGTTTTTGCGAGGCCCAATCCACCGAAAATTTACTGGAGGATAGCGTTTCCAGGATATCCGCTTCCGGATTCAAAAAGGTCGGTTTCGACCCAGGGACAGAGACCTATCAGCGCGGGATGTTCTGGAAGAAAAAGGGCCTTATTGAAAAGCCCGGCCTTCTTGCCTGTCTGAGGGAGACCAAAAAAGGGGAAGAGATCGGATTCCTCAGAAAAGCCTGCAGGATAGCAGCCAAAGCTATAAAAATAACTGTGCCCCGCATAAAACCGGGGAGGACTGAGCGTTCCGTGGCCCTGGAACTGGAGCACCTTATGCAGAAAATGGGCGCCAAGGGGCCTTCCTTCGACACCATAATAGGTTCCGGGCCTAATTCCGCCCTTCCCCACCATGTGACCTCCGACAGAATCATAAAAAGAAACGAACCGGTGCTTATTGATTTCGGCTGCGTTTACAAAGGCTATCACTCGGACATCACCCGGACATTTTTCATCGGTAAGCCGGATGCCTGCTTCAAAAAGGTCTACGGTATAGTGGAAAAGGCTCAGAAAGCCGGGCTCAAAAAAGTTAAGTCGGGAACATTTGCCAGGGCCGTGGATAAAGCCTGCAGGGATTATATAGCCGGAGAAGGCTACGGCCAGCATTTCATACACGGCACCGGACATGGCATAGGTCTGGAGATACATGAGTCGCCGCGGCTTGCCGTAAAGTCGAAGTCTGTGCTCAAATCCGGCATGACGGTTACAGTGGAGCCTGGCATTTACCTGCAGGGGAAATTCGGGGTGAGAATAGAAGATTCGGTTCTGGTGACAAAGACGGGTTGTGAAATATTGACAAGATAAAAAGGAGGATTCAAATGACAATACTTGCGGTAATAACCATAGCGGCAGCGGGAATATGGATTGTTTCCCTGTTCAACGGCCTTATCGGTCTGCGCAATCAGGTTACCAACGCGTTTAAGCAGATAGATGTCCAGCTCAAACGCCGGTATGACCTCATCCCCAACCTTGTCAATGCGGTCAGAGGGGAAATGAAATTCGAGCAGGAAACCCTGGAAAAAGTCATGAAAGCCAGAGCCGGCGCCATGACCGCGTCCGCCGGAGGCAATATGGCTGAAATGGGCATGAAGGAAGGACTGCTTTCCCAGGCCCTGGGTAGATTGTTGGCTGTCCATGAGAATTATCCCAATCTGAAGGCGAACGAGACGGTGAAAAAACTTATGGAAGAACTCACGCACACGGAAAACCAGGTGGGTTTTTCCAGACAGTTTTACAATGATCTTGCCACTAAATTCAATACGCGGCAGCAGATTTTTCCCAACAACTTCATAACCGCGATACTGGGATTTTCCCCATCCGATCTTTTTGAGATACCGGCTGCAGCCGCGGCTGAAAGGGAAGCCCCGAAAGTTGATTTGACCATATAGCTTTGAAGACAGCGTATAGCGGTTAGCGTTTAGTAAAACACACGCTGAAATAGAAGAAATTTCTGTTTTTTGCTAATCGATTAACGTTAATCGTTATACGCTTAACTCTAACCGCTAAACGCTTGCTTGATAATGAACATTTACGAACAGCAGACCAGCAACAAGCGGATGACCTGGGT
>JBDRGJ010000354.1:0-9945 GCA_043817835.1 bacterium | reverse complement strand
GGCTTTAAGGGCATGGTGCGGGTCTAAAGCCAGACGGACCATCAGGTCCTCCCCTATTATCTTAAAGGGAGGGACATTCTTTTCCCTGGCGGCATTTTCCCTGGCAAGGTAAAGCTCCCTGAGCACCGCAAGTGAGCGTCCGTCCATATCCCTGGCCGCCGCCATGTTGAGATAGGCGGATTCTATGAACTTCCGGGGTTCAGGTTTAAGACGTGAAAGCCGGTTGAATTCCTCGGCCGCTTCAGTCGCGAGTCCCAGTTCGGCCAGTTTTTTCTCAAGTATCTCGCTGAGCCGCAGCAGGTGTCTCGTATCCGCAGCGGCATACTCTATCATCTCCTTTGACAGGGGCCTCAACCCCCAGTTCGCCTTCTGAAATTTTTTGTTGAGGGTGACGCCGAAATACTCCTTTATCAGAGAGGCGAGCCCGCAGGCCTTTATTCCGAGAAAACGGGCGGCCACCATGGTGTCAAAAAGGTTCCGCACCTCGCAGTGCAGGGCTTTCTTAAAAACCCTTACGTCAGATTCAGCGGCATGAAATATTTTTTCCATATCAGGGCTTTCCAGCAGAGGCCTGAGCGGAGCGAGGTCCTTTATCCTGAGCGTGTCCACTATGTAATTTGCGGAGCCGGCTGATATCTGCACAAGGCAGAGACGTTCATTGTAAACGTAGAGGCTGTCCGATTCGGTGTCCATCGAAATACGCCTGTACGCTTGAAGTCTTTTTACAAGGTCAGACAGCTGTTGTCCGGTTTCAATCAGTATGGTCTGCATTTCGACAGGGTTGATAACAGGGGAAGATTTAGATTAAGATTAAGAAGGTAACTACTCAGGTTGTCAGGTTCAGGGTTTACGGTTATCTTTGCCACGATCTTCATGCTTTTTTCAACCGCTGAACCGTGAACCTGAATAGTTGCTTAATAAAGGATATTTTACATCTTTTGAATGAAAGACATAAAGCGTCGTGGTTCCACTGCCCCTGCATCAAAACCGGCAAACGTTCTTTTTTTTAAACCCCACGGGGTGGTTTCACAGTTTACTCCTGCCGGGGGTCATCACGGACTATGTGGGTTCGGCCTTCCGAAAGGTATTTTTCCGGCCGGAAGGCTGGACCAGGACAGCGAGGGGCTTCTTCTGCTGACCGGGAGCGGGAAGCTTAAAAACCTCCTTTGCAATCCTGAATTCGGACATCCGCGCACTTATTGGGTCCAGGTCGACCGGGAAATAAGCGAGAACGCGCTGGAACGGCTCAGGTGCGGTGCGGTTTTAAACGACGGACCCGCCAGGCCGTGTGCGGCGAAAGTTATCCCGGTTCCCGTTCTTCCCCCACGCATTCCGCCCATACGCTTCAGAAAATCGGTCCCGACCTCCTGGGTTGAGATCATTCTCACCGAAGGCCGCAACCGGCAGGTTCGCAGAATGCTGGCTTCGGTCGGACACCCGGTGCTTCGTCTGGTCAGGGTGGGGATAGGCCCTTTGCGCCTGCAGGGTCTGACGCCCGGCAAATGGCGCTGTCTGAACGAAAAAGAGCTGGAATTTCTTAAACAAAAAATGATACGTTGATATATTGATACGATGATACGGCAGAAACGAAGCAACACCGTAAAATATTACCTGCCCTGCGATACTGTTCCCTTATCATCCTGTCACCTTATCAACCTATATCCATTGTTACGGAGGCTAACATGCCTGCTTTGCCAAGAATAGGTTTCATCGGTCTCGGAATAATGGGTTCCGCAATGGTCAAAAACCTGCGCTGTGCAGGCTACCGTGTTACCGTTTACAACCGGGACAGGGCTAAAATCAAGCCTTTGGAAGCATTCGGCTGTGATTCCGTGACCTTGACCAGGGACCTTGCGGGAAGAACCAACATAGTCATAACCATGGTCACTGACGATGCGGCCCTTGATGCCGTACTCGAAGGTCCGACCGGCTGGTTCGCCGGACCGGTCACGGGGCAGACCCTTATAAACATGAGTACGGTTTCGGTTTCCTGCACAAAAAAACTGGCTGAAAAGTGCCTGAAAGCCGGAGCACGCTTTCTGGACTGCCCGGTCACGGGCAGCAAGGTCCAGGCTGAATCGGCGCAGCTCATAATACTGACAGGCGGAGACAGCGGAGAATTGGAAAAGGCAAGGCCGTTACTTTTAAAAATGGGAAAGACCGTGATTCATGCCGGCTCTGCCGGCAGCGGCACGGCTCTGAAACTCTGCTTAAATCTCATAGTTGCCCAGATGACAACCGCTCTGGCCGAATCCACGGTCCTTGCCTCTGAAATGGAAATAGATCCCTCGCTCCTCTTCGAAGTGCTGCATGAAAGCCCGGCCCTGGATTGCGGCTACTTCCGCATAAAGGAAAAAAATCTTCTGGAAGCTTCCTACGAACCGGCTTTTTCGCTCAGAAATATGCTTAAGGACATACGCTTCATGCTGGACGAGGCCGGGAAGCGCGGCCTGGAAATACCGGTCACCGCAGCCGCCGGGAAACTTATGAAGAAAGCCCTCCTTGGCGGCCACGGCGACATGGACCTTAGCATCATAGCCGAAACCCTCCGGAAGGAACGGGAAAAAATATCTTAAAATCTTAAAAAAAATCTTAAAATCCTTGAAAAATAGTTCTTTTATCTCTATAATATCCTCTTAAAAGTGTCGGGAAAGCAGCAATTGATACGTTCCCTTCTGGCCGGAAGTGTTGACTTCCGGCTTGTTCATGTCCGGAAAAGGCATTCCCCGTCGCCAGCACGACATCCTGCCTGAAAACACCGAAACGCGCAACGGGTAAGGTATTTTATTATGCATGAGCGCGAATTTACCACTTTTGAAGTGGGCAAAATCTGCAACGTTTCCCACACCTCGGTAATCAACTGGGTGACCAAAAAAAAACTAAAGGCTCATTTCACACCCGGCGGGCACAGGCGCATTAATCTCTCCGAACTGTTGAAATTTCTCAAACAGCACAGGATTGAAATACCCACCGACCTGATCAGACAGCCCAGCGTGCTGATTGCTGATGACGAGCAGCAGATACTGGACATGCTCACTGCGGCTTTCAGTGAACTGGCGCCTGAGTTCAAGGTAAGGACAACAAAGAACGGTATTGAAGCCCTGATGATGATAGGGAGGGAAAAGCCGGATGTGCTAATACTGGACATAATCATGCCGGAGATGGACGGCATAAAAGTGGTAAAGGAATTGAAAGTCTCAGCGGAAACCAGGAACATCAAGATCATAGTGATGACCGGGAAAAACCTGCTGGACAGCTATTCCAATTTTCTGATTAGAAGCACCGCCGGTGTTTTCACCAAGCCTTTCTCCGTGGTCGAGTTGGTCAGGCACTCCGTGGAATGCTTTTTCAGGCCCAAACCCTGAAATGCCTATCCGGATGCCGCTTCTGCAGGATAACATCCACTGCGGCAAATGATTCCTTTCAAGCTATTGAGTGTTGCATAAGCAATGTATACACTGGAGGTTCAGCTTTGAGCCGTCCCGTTCTTTCCTTGAAGGCATTGACGAACGGGACGTCCCGAACCTACCCGACTTTGGAAAGTTCGGGACGTATGCGAGGCGCGAGCCTACTCCGCCGAAGCAGCTTCGGCTGCGAAGGCCGGGCGAACGAGCATACCGGGAGTCTGTGAGTGAGAAGGAAGGAAGCAGACGGCCAAAGATGAACCTCCCCCGCACCGACGGTGCGGGGGCTGGCCGCTTTCGGGCTACAACTGCGTCACGCGTTTGCTCACGTAACGTTGCTACGCCGCGCTCCGCGTTCCTTGTTTCGCTCCAAAATCGGCCGGCCAATGTATGCATTACTTATGCAACACTCAATAAGGATAATACTGGTCAGGCCAAGAAATCCCGACAATATCGGCGCCTCGGCCAGGGCCATGTCCAATTTCGGCTTCAGCGATCTGTCCGTCGTTTCCCCATACCTGCCGGCATGGAGGGAGACCCTGGAAACCGCAGCCACAGCCGGGAGCGGAGAACCCATCTGGCTTATGGAAGGAAGCAGGGCAGCAGTCGGCGCGGTCGACATAATAGGTTCGGCAAAGATCTTCGCCACAGTCGCGGAAGCCGCCTCTGACTGCATCCTTCTACTTGGGACTTCCGCTCTTCAACGGCGCGCGCCGGACCGGGATGTCTACCCGCTTTCAAACATCAATGCCTACCTTGGGCAAAAGCTGGCGGGAAAGTCCGTTAGCAGGGCGGACGGAGAAGGCCCCCCTCCGGCACACCGTTATTTCCGGAATTACCCGGAAATTCCTCGTGTGGGTCTGCTTTTCGGATCGGAAAAATCCGGCCTTTCCAATGCCGATATCTCCCACTGCCACGCCATCATAAACATACCCACCTGCGAAAAACAGCCCTCCATCAATCTGGGCCAGGCTGTGGCGCTGTGTTGTTATGAGCTGGCCGGACGCAGCTCCAAAATTTCCGGAACCGCGCGGCGTTTTCTGCCCCGGCCTTCTATCCGGGAAACCGAGCGCACAGTCACGGAAATATGTTCCCTGCTGAAGGAAACCGGAGAGCCCGGCCGCAGAGGAACGGAGTATGCGGCGAAAGTCCGCCGGACACTGCTGGATGCCGAATTGACCAGGACCGGATTGAATATTCTGCGAATCCTTCTTCGCCGCGCCCGTTCCGCCATACGCCCGGAATAAATCTCCGCAACTCAGTTTGTCGCACCTTATCCGTCTACTCAGCCCGGCCGGCTTGTCACATTGCGCCCGGCAACTGTTTTTTGTATTATTGATACCGCAGTATCAATACCACTATGAAAGTCGCCTGGTGTCTGAATTTTCAGCGGATGGAACTTCGCCGCATAGCGCGGTCACGGGGGCTTCGCCTTACAGCGCCGCGGCGCATCATACTGGACCACCTTGCCAGCGCCGGGATGCATTCCTCCGCTGAAAAAATCTACAAAGACCTGAAAGAGCGACATCCGGGGATAGGCAGGGCCACCGTGTTTCGGACCCTCAACCTGTTTGAAAATGCCGGGCTCTGCGAAAAAAAACCGCGCGTCCTGCTGAAACGCGGCTTTGAAATAAAGGCGGGCAGAGTCCATCATGATCACATGGTATGTCTTTCCTGCGGGAAGATACTGGAATTTAACAATCCGGCCATAGAGAGTCTGCAGGACGCGGAAACCCGGAAGCTTGGCTTCCGCGCCGTATCCCACACGCTTGAAATAAACGGCTACTGTCGGACATGCCGACATCATGCAGAAAAAAACGAGAAAGCCGGTTGAAGTGTCCCTGACTGCCCTGAGAACCGGAGAAAGCGCGTTTATCGAAACTACCGGAGGCGCGCGGCTGACCGCAAGACTCAACGCCATAGGAATACACAGGGGCAGGCGCATCAGAAGAGGACACGACTCCGTAAGCAAGGGACCGGTTATAGTGGAAGTCATGGGTTCAAAGATGGCCCTGGGCAGAGGCACGGCCGAACAGATAACCGTCAACGTTCCGGAACGCCTGCTTCTGCTTACGGGCAATCCCAACGTCGGGAAAAGCGCTGTCTTCTCCCGCCTGACCGGACTTGACGTGATTTCCGCCAATTATCCCGGGACAACCGTGGAATACTGCTCAGGCAGCGCCTCCCTTGCCGGAGAGCGGTTTCATGTCATGGATGTCCCCGGGACATACAGCATCACACCCTCCTGCGCCGCCGAAGAGGTGGCATGCCGGATATTGAATGAAGAAAAAGCCGATCTCATAATCGACGTTCTTGATGCGACAAACCTCGAAAGAAACCTTTTCTTCTCCCTCCAGTTGCTGGAAAAACGCCTGCCGGTGGTTCTCCTTCTAAACAAGTGGGATTTGGCTCTGCTCAAAGGCATACGCATAGACGCCATCCTTCTCGCAGAGAAACTGGGCATTCCGGTGCTGACCTTCGTGGCTGTTACCGGAGAAGGACTGCGCGAATTGAACATGAAAACGACCGAACTGCTTAAAAAAGGATTTACTTCCCGCCATCCCAAGATTCCGGAGGGAGATGACGAAAAGTGGAAACTTATAGGTGAAATAAGCCGCCAGGTGCAAAAGGTCGTGCATAAGCATCCCACATTTCTTGAGAACCTGGCCGATATCTCGGTTCGCCCTTTGACAGGTCTTGCCATGGCAGCGGGAATTCTGGCAACCGCATTGTGGATTATACGGGGGCTGGGGGAAACGCTTATCCACAGGGTAATGGACCCTCTTTTCAGTTCCCTGTATATGCCTCTTTTGAATTCGGCCGCTTCCGCGCTTCCTCCTTGCGGGTTCTGCAGCGATCTTTTACTGGGCAAAACAGGCGATGCCGCAACTTCATTCGGAATGTTAACTACAGGAATCTATATACCCATTGTCAGCGTCCTGCCCTACATATTTTCTTTCTACCTGGTGCTGGGATTCCTGGAAGATATGGGTTACCTGCCACGGCTGGCCGTCCTGCTGGACAGGACGCTTCACCGGGTGGGTCTGCACGGCTACGGCACGATTCCTCTGATACTTGGAATGGGGTGCAAAGTTCCCGCCATGCTTGCCGTCCGCATGCTTGAAACCCGAAGGGAGCGCATAATAGCCGTTGCTTTGGCCCTTCTCATCGCGCCCTGCATGCCGCAAAGCGCCATGATTTTCAGCCTGCTCGGCGGATACGGTTTGAAATATGTAGCAGCCGTATTCCTTATAGTGGCCGGTGTCGGAGTGTTCTCCGGAGTCATTCTCAACCGGATGATGAAAGGCGAAGCCCCTGAACTCTTCGTGGAGATTCCACCCTATCACATGCCGGGCATACGCGGTCTTGCGGCAAAGGTGTGGATGAGATTGCGCGGTTTCATAACGGAAGCCATGCCCATGATAATGCTCGGGGTGCTGGCCATAAACGTGCTTGATATGACCGGGGCCATATCCGCGATCTCTGATTTTTTCAGGCCGGCCGTGACGGCTCTGCTCGGTCTTCCTGCGGAGACCGTCCCGGTCATGCTGCTGGGTTTTCTGCGCAAGGACATTTCCATAGCGATGCTTTCCCCTTTTCATCTTTCTCCAGGCGCGCTGGTCATAGGGTGCGTTTTCCTGACGCTTTATCTGCCCTGTCTTGCGACTTTCACGGTCATGGTGAAGGAGTCCGGATTGAAAGACGCTGTGCGGATAGCACTGCTTGGATTCACTTTTGCTCTTGCCGCGGCAACAGCGCTCAACATACTGCGGACTGTTTTATGAATTGGGACACCGCTGTCTTGCCCATATTATCTATAATCAGATTGCGCATGAATAATTCTGCCAGACGATGCAAAAATGAAAAATAAAAAAAAATTTACGGAAGGACTCACCCGCAACGTTGTGACGCTGGGACTCGTAAGCGGACTGACCGACATCTCAAGCGAGATGCTCTACCCCATAGTCCCTATTTTTCTGACTTCGGTACTGCACGCCCCCATATCAGTAGTGGGGTTGATTGAAGGCACCGCTGAGGCCACTGCCAGCCTTCTTAAAGCCGCAGGAGGCCGGTGGTCGGATAAAACCTCTAAAAGAAAGCCTTTTCTAATATTGGGCTACAGCCTTTCCGCCGTCAGCAAACCACTAATGGCTCTGGCCCATACATGGCATTTCGTCCTATTTTCACGCTTTCTGGACAGGACAGGAAAAGGCATCCGCACTTCTGCACGGGACGCGCTGCTGGCCTCTTCCGCGGCAAAAAAACACTGGGGAAAAGCCTTCGGCCTTCACCGCGCCATGGACACAGCCGGAGCAGCGCTTGGTCCGTTAATAGCGATTTTTCTTCTTAACACGCTGCACTTTGATTACCGGCAGGTTTTTATCATCGCCTTCGCTCCGGCCCTGCTTGGCGTCCTGGTTCTTACCGCAATGGTGCGGGAACAATCTCCGGCAGGTCCCTTTCCGGAGGAGAATACTGCGTCTGCCGGACCAATTCCCCCTCTTTCGCCGCAGTTCAGGCGGTTTCTCTTTTTTTACGCTATTTTTGCCCTGGGCAACAGCAGTGATGTTTTTCTGCTTCTGAAGGCGAAAAACACCGGATTTTCAACAACCGCCGTAATACTGGCTTATGTGGGCTATAATATGGTTTATGCCCTGGCCGCCGCACCGGCAGGCCGGCTTTCAGACAGGCTGGGAAGAAAAAAGACGCTTGCCTTCGGTTTTGCGGTATTTTCGACAGTCTATCTCGGTTTTGCGATTGCGGAAACAGCCCCGGCCATATGGTTTCTTTTTGCTCTTTACGGATTTTGCGGGGCTTTCACCGAGGGAGTGGCAAAAACGGCGGTTGCCGACTTCAGCGAATCCCGCAACCGGGGGACCGCCATGGGATTCTTTCATGGAATGACAGGGCTGCTGGCCTTTGCCGCCAGCACCGCGGCCGGATTGCTGTGGAGCGGAATTTCCCCGTCCGCGCCTTTTCTGCTTGGCGCCGCATGCGCACTTGTTTCGGCGACACTGATTTTTAGGTGGCAAGAAAAGCCGCCTGTACAGGGAGCGGCGATATGACAGCCCCGAATCTGTCTCCCGAAGAATACCGTCTTCTGGCCGAACAGTCCCCGGCCATGCTCTGGCGCTGCGATGCCAACGCCGGCATGAATTATTTCAGCGAAAGCTGGTTCGGCTTCACCGGCAGGACCTTTGAAAAAGAAAAAGGCGACAGCTGGAACGCCGGGGTTCATCCTGATGATCTGAAGGATTTCCTGGGGGTCTTTTTTCCGGCTTTCAGAAAAAAACAGCCTTTTTCAACGGTCTTCCGGCTGAAAGCTGCGGACGGGTCATACCGCTCAGTTCTCATGGCCGGCGTACTTTTGAAAAGCAAAGAAGGGAAATTCCTTGGCTACACCGGTTCATGCATGGATATAACTGATTTGACTGAAGAAAAACCGGCTGCCTTAAAAGAAGAAGCTGTGCCGGTGAAATTGGAAGGACTCCTTGCCGTATGCGCCAACTGCCGCAGGGTGAAAGACGACAAGAACCGCTGGCAGAAGCTGGAGGACTACATCAGGCAGCATTCCGAAGCTTTTTTCAGCCATGGCATCTGCCCGGAATGCTTAATAAAGCTTTATAAGAAAAAATGAAAAAAGAACATAAACCATATGAAGGCCACCATAAGCGTTTGCGGGAAAGCTTTGAGAAATCACCGGAATCCCTGAGCGACCATGAAGTATTGGAACTGTTGCTGACCTACATCATCCCCCGCAGGGACACAAAGCCTCAGGCCAGGGAAATGCTGAAACAGTTCAAATCCTTCTCCCGCGCACTTGATGCAAAACCTGACCGTATCAGAGAAATAGACGGCATGGGCGAAAAATCCGCCCTGTTCTTCAGCGTAATGCGCGAGGCCATGAGGCGCTATTACCTTGAACGGGTGAAAAAGAAAGATGTCTTAAAGTCGCCCGAAGACGTGGTCAATTATTGCAGAGCCGCCCTTGAAAGCGAAGACTACGAGACCTTCCATGTATTATTTCTTACCGCAAGGAACACTGTGATTTCGGCTGAAAATCTTTTCAGGGGAACGACGGACAGAACCCAGGTCCACGCCCGCAACATACTGAAAAAAGCCCTGGAGAAAAACGCCACAGGACTTATTTTCGTTCACAATCACCCTTCCGGCGAGACAAGTCCGTCGAAGGAAGACGAAATTCTGACGGCGGAATTGACCAAAGCGGCGGCAACGATGAACATCACGGTTCACGACCATGTCATAGTGGGCAAAGGAGGGCATTTCAGCTTCAGGACCGCAGGAATGTTAAAATAGTTAAAAGAGAACATAACGGAAGTTGAGAGTTTAGAGCTGAGAGCAAAGAACAACAAGACAGCGGAGTATATAGCGCAGAGAGGTAAGAGCAAAAAAATAAATATCCACACTTTATGCCGTGGCTCTCAACTCTACACTCTCGACTCTGAACTATATAGAACCACTAATGCTAATTAACAAACGCTCCGACGGTAACACTGTGTTCATATGTTAAAGTGCACAG
>JBDRGJ010000353.1:0-3458 GCA_043817835.1 bacterium | reverse complement strand
TCACGGCCTTTTGACGCCAGGGCCAACGGCTTCGTCATGGCAGAGGGTGTGGGCATATGCATCCTTAAACGCTTCTCAGACGCGATAAAAGACGGGGACAGGATTTATGCGGTGATAAATGCGGTGGGTTCTTCAAGCGACGGTAAGGGCAAGGGAATCGCCGCCCCCAACCCCAAGGGACAGAAGATGGCCATAGAAAGAACTTTCTGTCAACTGGACTACACACCCGGCGAAGTCAAACTCGTGGAAGCCCATGGCACAGCCACATTGGCGGGAGACCCGGCCGAAGCTGCGGTCCTGAATGAAATATGGAGCCCCTATGTCAGCAGCAGAGGATCCGCAGCCCTGGGCTCTGTAAAATCCCAGATAGGCCACTCAAAGGCGGCGGCAGGAGCTGCCAGCGTAATAAAAGCCGCCCTTGCCCTGCACAACAAAGTGCTGCCTCCTTCAATAAATTTCGTGACGCCAAACCCCAAGATTGATTTTAAAAACAGCCCTTTCCGCATACAGCTCAGGGCGGAGGAATGGGTTTCTGACGGAAAGACCCGCAAAGCCAATGTTTCAGCTTTCGGTTTCGGCGGCACCAATTTTCACATCGCCTTGGAGGAATTCGACGCTTCATCCCCGTGCCTTGCCGACCCCAGGATGTTCAGGGAAGCGGAAAAACCGGCGCACAGCGGACTTCACTATCCAACAATAAAACTTCAGTCTGAGGCGATTATAATCTCCGCCCCATCCAGAGAATCTTTTCTCAACAAGATGAACTCTGTCGCCTCTTCCATGGAACCGGCAGAGAACCAGCCGATGATACTCCATTCCCATCCCCTTAACACCCTGAATCAGGAAAAATATGCGGTTGCTCTTACCGCCGAATCGCCCTCCAGACTCAGGGAAAAACTGGAATTTTTAGCCAAGCAGGCGGTCACGGATGAGCCGTGGCGCAAACCGTCCCTGCACCTGAAAATGAAGGGCATTTATCCTTTCCACCCCAAGGCAAGCCGGGCCAAAGTGGGCTTTCTTTTCCCGGGACAGGGCTCGCAGTACGTGGACATGATGAAAGACCTTGCCGACAAATATCCCGTGGTGCAGGAGACCTTTGCAGAGGCCAATGCCATACTGTGCAAACTGATAAACACAACGCTCACCGAGATGCTTTTTTCAAAGCCGGGAGAGACCGCAGAACAGCTGGCCAAGCGGGAAGAGGCCATAAAACAGACCCAGCTTACCCAGCCTGCCATGCTGACCGCGGATATGGCCATGATGCGCCTTCTTGGCCAGTTCGGCGTCAGGCCGGATATGGTATGCGGACACAGCCTGGGTGAGTACGCGGCTGCGGTGGCTGCCGGTGTCTTTACTTTTGAAAACGGCCTGCGCGCCGTAACCACGAGGGCGAAGGAAATGTCGAATATCAAAGTCGCCGATCCCGGCAAGATGGCTTCGGTGGCGGCTTCCTATGAAAAAGTTGAAAAAGAACTCAAAAAAATCAACGGTTATGTCATCTGCGCCAATAAGAATTGCCCGACACAGACCGTCATAGCCGGTGAGAAAACAGCCGTGGAGGATGCGGTAAAGCTTTTCACCTCCATGGGAATACAGTCCGGCGAGATACCGGTTTCCCACGCATTTCATTCAGCCATCATCGCCCCGGCTTCGGAACCGTATAAAAACTTCCTGCGCAAAATCCCCATGTCAGCTCCATCCATACCGCTGCTTTCCAATGTAACGGCAGGTTACTTCCCGGCCGACGCCGACAAGACCCTGGACCTCCTGGTCAAGCAGCTTTCCAGCCCGGTGGAATTTATAAAACAACTGGAAAGGATGTACGCGGACGGAGTCAGGATGTTCGTCGAGTGCGGCCCAAAGCGGGTGCTGAGCGCTTTTGCAACCGGAACGTTTCACGATAAAAAAGACATATTCATTCTTTCCTCCAACCATCCCAAGAGAGGGGGGATTCTTGAGTTCAACGACGCGCTGGCAAACCTGACATCCCAGGGAGTAAGGATAAACTGGAACGGAAAGAATCCGCTCGAGACTGGGAATGTATACTCACCGGCTTACGTCTCATGGGTCAGGAGTTTCGCCGCCACAACTGCTGCTCAGAAGTCAGAAATCACCCGCCTGCCGGCTGTCGGGCAGGGAAATCAGAAATCAGAAGTCAGAAGCGCGCCGGATGCCGACTCTCAGTCATCTGACTTCAGGCCTCTGACTTCTGACCTCATATCCCGGTCATCCGCCCTTTCGGAGTATGAAAGATTCGGGTTCAACACAGCCGATATAGCCATAAGCGGCATAGCGGCCGGAACGCCCGGAAGCTGGGACAAGGTCTTCAGGGAAGGGAACATCGACGAAATCCTGCGGGGACAGAACATGATAGAGACTGTCTCCGGTGAAAAGCAGCAAAAGCAGGTGGACAAGAATATAGTGCGGGTGATAAAGTCAGCCACCGGCGACCACCGCATCGAAAAGCTTGATTCCATAGCCGACGCCATTAAGCTGGCTGCGGTACGGGGCCAGTTCGACATAGAAAAAGAATTCGGCGTTCCCCAGAACCTGGTCAAATCGCTGAACAGCACCTCCCGTCTTGCCATGGCTGCCGGCATTCTGGCGCTCAAAGACGCCGGCATACCGCTCGTGCAGCTTTACAAAAAAACATCCACAGGAAGCTATCTGCCGGAGAGATGGGCCCTGCCCGAATCCATAGGCGAGGAAACCGGGGTCATATTCGCTTCTGCTTTCCCGGTTGCGGAAAGCCTGATAAGCGAAGTCTCCCGCCATCTTGTCGACAAATACCGGAACAAACCCCTCAAAGAACTGTGGGAAGTCTACGACGCCATAATACAGAAACTTCATGACGCGCGCGATCGGCAGGCAGTCTCGACATGGTTCGCGCAGAATTTTAATAAATACCACCAGCCTGGAGGCGAAGGCGCTTACACCTTCAGCCAGAACTTTCTCCTTAAAACCATACCGATAGGAAACAGCCAGTTCGCACAGTGGGTAAGAGCCAGAGGCCCGTCCGTCCATATCAGCGCGGCCTGCGCTTCCACCACGGAGGCGGTGGGAATGGCTGAAGACTGGATACGCCTGGGCCGGGCGAAGAGAGTGGTTGTCATAGCTGCCGATGACATAACCAACGACACGGTACAGGATTGGTTCCTTGCAGGTTTCGTGGCTTCAGGCGCAGCCACCACCAAGGCCGGCATCTCCGAAGCCGCGCTGCCTTTCGACAAAAGAAGGCACGGAATGATCACCGGCATGGGCGCCGTCAGCATTGTGGTGGAAGATGAGAAACAGATAAGGGAAAGAGGAATGAAGCCTCTGGTCAGGATACTGGGCTCGGAATATGCAAACAGCGCATTTCACGCCACCCGTCTGGATACAGCCCATGTGGCGGAGATAATGGATCGCCTGGTCACCAAGGTGGAAAAAAGATACGGACTGGACAGGAAACAGATTGC
>JBDRGJ010000352.1:0-2096 GCA_043817835.1 bacterium | reverse complement strand
GGTCACACCCAAAAATGAAGGATTTCTTTGGCGGTCTCAAATAAGGATTTATTCCACAATACATTGGCTGGTAAGGAAAAAAGATCTGCCCCAAACGGCACGCTCTCCGATCCTGTATAAAGAATAAGACTCAATGGGAGTGTTCTGAAATTGCTTTAACGAGGGTGCTCTTGCCGGTCTGCCGGGCGCCGTTCAGAAGCAGCACAGGGGGTATCGGTCAGGGCGTTGAGCACATGCCGGGTGATATTCCGCTTTATCATGGCTGAATATTAACCATCTAATGGTTAATATTCTCGCCTTCCTTGAAATTGAACGAAACCGAATATTTTTCAAAGGCCTCGAAGCACGGCAGTTTTCGCTTTTCGCTCTCCGCCAAGCTCCAAGCGAAGGCTGGTCGGGGCGCGCGGATTTGAACCGCGGACTTCCTGCTCCCAAAGCAGGCGCGCTACCAGGCTGCGCCACGCCCCGATCTGCTGTACGATGCGGCAGTCCCTATCACGCTTTCAGGTCTCTTTCAAGATGATACCTGAAAAATCCAGGGTGAAGATTTTATCCGAACCTATCTCATAAACGCATTCGTTTCTCGGCTTCCGCGCCTCTCCGCTTCATAGCCTATTTGGTTATTCAGATTTCTTTAAAAAAACGATAATGGCGTTACCTATCTTTTCGGCTGCAATGGCCATCGTTTCCGGGTCTGTCAACATTTTTTCTTCCACCGGATTGGTCAGGTAACCGGGTTCAACAAGCACGGCGGGCATGTCTGCGCCCCTGAGCACCAACAGCGGCGCGCCCTGAACGCCGCCCTGTCTGGATGGGGCCGGGTGGCTCAAATATTGGTGCATCAGTCGGGCCAGTTCCCGGCTCGATTTTAAATGCCTGGATTGAATGGTGTCCCAGACAACGGCGCTGTCACCTCCCTCCGGGGGTTTTGCTGCCGTGATTTCCGCTGAAGGTGTGCGCTCGGACGCTTCTCTGAAGAAAAAAACGGATATCCCGGACTGCTGGTGAAGGAAACCGGCGCCGGTGTGCAGGCTGACGAACAGATCGGCCCCGGCGTTATTTGCGACGGCCGTTCTTTCCGGGATGTCGATCCAGTAGTCGTCCGTCCGGGTCAGTATAACCCGGAAACGGTCTTTCAGACCGGCTGCGATTTTGCGGGCCAGGTTTAAAGAGACCGTTTTTTCCAGCGACCCGCCGGGTCCTTTGGCGCCGGCATCGTGCCCGCCGTGGCCAGGGTCTATTACAATCGTTTTCGGCTGAGCGCCAAGAACAAATTCTTCGGCGCTTCCCGTAGCAGGACGGATAATCAGAATTAGAAAAATGAGCAGAAAGGCGCCCGGAAGCCTGCGGAGAAGGAATTTGCAAAATTTGCTGTCCATACCATGCGTTTTACCGCCGACTCCGGTCGGAGTGGATGATACACAATATGCTGTCATAACAGGCGCTTTCCTCATTTTTACTTGACATTTTGGGCATTTAATATTATTTTTCAAATTCATGTTTTAAAATTTATGTGAATTGGCTAGAAAGTCAAGTACCCATAATTTATTTGTCCGCCTACAATATGCCAAGCGGTGATTTTTGACAACCCCTGATTGAACCGGAAGCATCTTTGCGAGAGTGGCGGAACTGGTAGACGCACTGGACTTAGGATCCAGCTCTGGAGACAGAGTGGGAGTTCAAGTCTCCCCTCTCGCACCAATGACCAGAAATAATAATAAAATAAAGTAGTTTTAGAAAGGAACGACATGTCAGTTACCATTGAAGACCTGAGCAGTGTAAAAAAAATACTGCACATTGAGGTTCCCGCCGAGGCGGCGACTCAGGAGATTGAAAAAGCGTATTCGCAGCTTAAAAAAACGGCAAAAATCAAAGGGTTCCGTCCCGGCAAGGTACCCCGAGGGGTCCTGGAACGGCTTTATAAAAAGGATGTCCAGGCGGATGTGACAACCCGTTTGATACAAGAGTCTTTTTTCAATGCTGTCAAGGAAAACGGCCTGAAGATCGTGGGCAGTCCCCAGATTGACCCGCCGCCGTTGGATGCCGACACCCCTTACAAATATGCCGCAACAATCGAAGTGAAACCGGAAATAGGC